>DASRMY010000266.1:0-2058 GCA_035647695.1 Treponemataceae bacterium
TATATGTATAATATTATCACCAGCATTGCAACAATAGATGTCTCCGTTTTTACTATCATAGAGCACTAAGGTAAACGCAACAAACTTACCTGGGTAATTACGAGAATTCAAATGTGCATTTATTTTTTCGACAACTTTACTAAGGTATTTAATTCCTTTACGAGGGGTCCAGTCTCTAAAACTATCTAAATAAATAGCCGAAAAATCTGTAACAACTAGACTTGCACCCTCATCATGTCCGGATGCATCGGCTTTAAGTAAAAGATAATATCTATCATCAAGTTTTCTATAGTCAAAATAATCTCCCGATACTGTTACCGCACCTTTAAAAAATGCAAAAACACCTACCTTTTCATCATCGTAATTTCCAACAGATTGTTTTTTCCCGTTTTTAATATCAAGTGGTAACATTGCACGTTGAACTTCTAGCCCGTCATTTAAAAATGATTTATGCCATGCCTGGTATTGAATATCATTTGTCATGCGGTTCACACTGTCTGCAAGCTCGCCAATTTCGTCCCCTCTTGTTATTTCTAATGGATTTCGACCAAGGGCTTTTTTATTTACTGTATTACTAATAATTGAAACACTTTCTACAACACGGCGTATAGGGGTAACAATAATATATGCAAGAAAAAGAGATGCAAATATCCCTATAAGAATGGCGATAAAAGCAATAATAATTGCTGTATTAAAAATAGTTTTTCGTGCAGCATCTATTGCAACAAGAAGATTTTGAGTCGTAAATTCTACCAAAACAATACCACGAACAAACATTTGTTCTGAACCCTGTCGAAACAAAACTGGTTTATACGCAGTATATCTGGTATTTTCACGATCTAATTGTACTGTAGAAAAAGAAGGTATAATATCTGACCCTTCGCGAGATATTGTATTTAAATCTATAGAAAGTCGTTCTTTCAATTGATTTATTAGATTTTGTATTTCAGAACGACGCTCTAAGGATACCGTATCAGTTTTAGCAACAAGCGATATACCTTCTCGTGTAAGGACTGAAATATGATTTGCAACATCTTGCACTTGATCAACTGCTTTGATATTTAACGATGTACATAACTGAGCAATTTGCAAGATATTTTCACTTGTTAGTCGCGACATTCCAAAGACAAGCTCTGTTCCATCAATTTTAGAATAAATATCAGGGTCATTACTTGCCCACACATGATTAAGCGCTATATCAGAACCATCTGTTGAAAGACCTAGTATAGTAACAGATTGCACCTCGTCCATTGAGTCTGACTGATTTGGTAAAAAACTCATTTCAAGAATATCTTTTGATGGCATATAAGCTTTGACCCCACTAGAAAGGCTATCTAAAAGAACAGCAACACGATCTTGTAGTCCTTTAGCGAGAGTACTCTGTTGTGTGTCTACCATATAAATCCCTAACGGAATAGAAACAAGCAAAATAATAGATAAGGAAAGAGCAGATGTAACAAAAATAAGTTTATAACGAAGACTTAACCCACGTTTACTCAATTTTTTTAATTTTAATTGCTGTTCTTTTTTTTCCAGAGGCATACTATCTCCTTGCACAAGTGCTTTTACTTCAAATTGTACCATTGACGCTTCTTTTGTGGTTGAAACAATACCTTTCAAAGACAGGGTTAATCCTATAAGCGAAAGGGCAAGCAAAAACCATAAAAGAATATCTCCTGCTTTTATAGAATACTTATAGTGATCTGCTATTACGTGCCACATAGGTTTATGGCGGTATGAATAATCACCTTTTTTTACAGTCCCATACTCGACAATTGGTAACGTTTCATCGCTTATATAGAGCCCTCTATCTGTATGCAAAAGACCTATTTTATACGTTCCCTCTTGTATCTGTGAAAGCCTAATTCCGCCAATTGTATTATCAGTATACACAATAAAATCGTTGTTTTCATGTGTAAGAATATAATCCCATGGAGCTTGTCCATCTTCATCAATATATATTTTTGAAATTATACCATCATAGGTATAGCCTTTACCATAAATAGATACATCAACATCACCAAAATCATTTACAGTATGATTTACAGACCATATAGT
>DASRMY010000267.1:0-17570 GCA_035647695.1 Treponemataceae bacterium
ATAATTTTCTTTAATAACTATATCGTTAAAAAATGTATTGTTTATTCCTTCTTCTGCAAGACGAGTTATATCAAAACAAAAAACAAATTTGTTTTTGCACCCTTTTTTTTCAATTTCTTCTATAAGTTTTATTGCTTGCTCGCTCATAAACTGAGCATTTTTTATAAAAAAAACTTTGTCTTGTGCATAATTTAGCAAGGCTAATACTGTTTCAAAATTACGTTTTTCCTCATAATATATTTCTTCTTTAAAAATCATATCCTTACGTTTTGGCACTGTTTTTGTTTTAAACCAAGAACTAAACGATTCCTTTTGACAAAAATACGAATTTTCTTTTATATACATTTTATCAGGTTTTAAATAATCAATGCATTTAAAAAAAGGTGCTAAGGGAGAAAAAAACACGTCTGGTTCTATTAGGTCATATTCAATAGTATTTTCAGGCAAGTATTGTATAATCGAAGACGATTGCCTCTTGTCAATAGCTATATACAATACGGGCATATCAGTATTTGATAAAAAACCTGAGGTTATTTGAGACAATACATTGTCTTTTTGAAGTTCCACGTATTCTCCTCTCTATTATAAACGCATAATATACCCTTTTGTACACTCAAGAGTCTTTTTTTTCTACCCATTCTCGAGAACGTTCTACAGCTCTCATCCATTGATGATAGATTGTGTTTCGATACACATCTTTTTTTTGTGTCTTAAATCGTTTATCTTCTTTTATAAAATGTAAAATTTCTTCTTTTTTTTCCCATACACCAACAGCTAACCCTGCTAAAAAAGCAGCTCCAAGAGCTGTTGTTTCAACATTTTTTGGCCGTATAACATCAACATTCAATAAATCTGATTGAATTTGCAGCATAATATTCGAAACACTTGCACCGCCATCTGCGTGCAAACATGTTATGGGCTGCCTTGCATCTGCCTGCATTGCATCTATAACGTCTTTTACTTGTAGACAAATACTTTCTATTACCGCACGACAAATATGGGCACGCTTTACTCCTCTTGTTAAACCAACAAGAGTTCCTCGAGCATACATATCCCAATAAGGAGCCCCAAGCCCTGTAAAAGCAGGAACAAAGTATGCCCCGTTTGTGTCAGGAACAGATTCAGCAAGTACGTCAATTTCTGGTGCAGACGATATAAGTCCTATTTCATCACGCAACCACTGTATGGTTGCACCACCCATAAACACAGAGCCTTCTAGCGCATATTCTATGTTATTATCTATACCAATTGCTATTGTTGTTAACAAACGTCGCTCAGAAACAACTGGCTTTTCTCCTGTATTCATAAGTAAAAAACACCCAGTCCCATACGTGTTTTTAGCTTTACCACATCCAAAACAGCCTTGTCCAAACAAAGCTGCCTGCTGATCGCCTACAGCTGCTGCAATAGGTGCTGAAAACCCACAGATAGATTCATCGGTATGACAATAAATCTCGCTAGAATTGCATACTTCGGGGAGCATACAGGCAGGGATATCCATAAGTTCTAATAAATCCTGATCCCAGGCTAAAACATAAATATTGTATAGCATTGTCCTGCTGGCATTAGTATAATCGGTTACATGTCTTTTTCCACCGCTTAATTTCCAAATAAGCCAAGAATCAATAGTCCCGGCAAGGATATGTCCTTCTTTTGCACGCTTACGCAAACCCGGCACCGTATCTAAAATCCATTTTATTTTTGTTCCTGAAAAATAGGCATCTACTTCTAAGCCTGTTTTTTCTCGAATAACCTCTGATAAGCCTTTTGCAACAATTTCTTCACAAAAAGGAGCTGTTCGTCTGCATTGCCAAACAATCGCATGATACACAGGTTTTCCTGTGTTTTTATCCCATAAAACTATTGTTTCTCGTTGATTTGTTATACCCACTGCTGCAATGTCATCAGATGGTTTAATCCCAAGATTTTTTTTTGCCCAGGCAA
Organism: Treponemataceae bacterium; assembly: GCA_035647695.1. Classification (GTDB taxonomy): domain Bacteria; phylum Spirochaetota; class Spirochaetia; order Treponematales; family Treponemataceae; genus CETP13. Next base: position 1,945 of record DASRMY010000267.1, read on the forward strand.
CAACAGTATTCATGACTTCTAGCTGGGATTCTAATAATTCCTGAGCATCCTGTTCTACCCATCCTGGCTTAGGGTAATATTGAGGATATTCCTTTTGACTCGAATAAAGATGATTAGCATTTGTATCGTATATTACAGCTCGTGATGAGGTAGTTCCCTGATCTAATGCTAAAATATATTTACCCATTACGTACTCCATAGTTTAAACAAAAAGACATTACTTATATTCTATCACAGCTTAGAGAGATTACAATATTTTTTGTATAGAATTTCTAGCAACGGGTTTTATTGCAGCATCTTAGCATAAGCATCAAAAATGCCGTTTTGCTCATCACGACATAATGCTGTTATAAAAGGTCGAGCAACGAGAACTTCAGAAACGTTATATAATGAGGCTATTTGAATATCGCGGAGCTTTCTAATTCCTCCATCGACCCAAAGTTGCTCACAAGAATTTAGAAGTTCTTTATGGTACACTCGTAAAAAATCAGCGGTGCTGCCGATTCTATTTTCAACACGCCCTCCGTGGTTTGAAACATATACAATATCTGGTTTTACTTCCCGCACTAAGTCTACGTCTTCTTGTGTAAAGATTCCTTTTATAGCAAAGGGAACCTTGGAATGTTTTTTTAATTCTAAAAGGTGTTGTGCTGTTTTTTTTTCGAGCTTAACTTTATTTCTCATCGTTACAATTGCGTAGGAGTCAATATCTATGCCAAAAATTTCAGCAATATCGCTTGCCCATTCCATACGCTCTAAAATACCGTTGTTAGAGTACGGCTTTATAAAAACCGCAGCTTTTTTTTGAGCTTCTGCAACAGCCCGTATACCATACTTTAATTTACTATCAGGACAGCCATCTCCTATAGAAAGGCGAATCCCAGCATGAATTGCAGCTTGTACCATTTTAAAATAGTAAGGCTCCTCATCCTCCCAGCCAATATTTTCAATTGCACCTGTTATTGGAGCAATTCTTACCTTAGGAAGCTTTTCAGTCATTAAAAGGCCTTCTTTTTTTGCCTTTGCAAGAGCTTTTACAACATCTTTTTTTTCTGCAAGATCGTCCCATCCTGCACAGTTTAGCTTAAAATTAATGTTTGCACCAAAGCCACCCAAGCCAGGCAACTCATCAATACAGCCTGTTCCATTGCAAAGATTACAAAAATGACAGGTATAATTATTTTTCAATTTGCATAACTCCGCTTGAATTAATCACCAAAGCATGTGTCAACTTCACGCCCACAAACAATGGCAGAATCATCTAATTTGACACTTTTTACTTTGCCAGCCACATCAGCTAAAGGGACACCTAAAAAGGCATCTCCTTGTTTTGCTACCATTTTACCAAAATCACCTCTTGCAACCATATGTGCTGCTTTCACCCCAAATTCTGTTGCTAAAACACGATCGTATGCAGAAGGGATTCCACCACGTTGTAAATATCCAAGAACAGATACTCTTGATTCAAGGCCAGTCGCTGCCTCTAGCTCACGAGCAACTCGATACCCAATCGAACCTATCATTTCTTTTCTTCTTTTTTTAAATTCTTTTTTACTTAAAAACGATTCTTCTTCTGATAAGGCACCCTCTGCAACAACTACTATGCTAAAAGGTTTTCCAGCATCTTTGCGACGATTTAAATGCTGTGCAACTGAATCTATGTGATATGGAATTTCGGGAATGAGAATTACATCTCCACCACCAGCAACCCCAGAATACAATCCGAGCCAACCAGCTTTATGTCCCATTACCTCTATAACCATAATTCTATTATGGCTATGTGCTGTTGTATGAAGCCTATCAATAGCCTCTGTTGCAACGTCTACAGCGGTGTGAAATCCAAAGGTAACATCCGTTTTTATTATATCATTATCAATTGTTTTAGGAAGACCAACAACATTAAAACCTTCTTCAGCAAGCATTGCTCCTGTTGTATTTGTTCCATTTCCTCCAAGAACACAGAGTGCGTCAAGAGACCACTTTTTATAATTTTTTTTAATACTTTCAATTGGTAAAAGACCTGTTTTGGGATCTCTAACAGGGTTTTTAAAAGGCTTTGTTCGGGAAGTTCCTAAAATGGTACCGCCTCGGGTAAGTATACCTGAAAAATCGGCATCTCCCATTTCGCCCCCCTGCCCTTGTATTAGCCCTCGGTATCCATCTTGTATTCCAAATATTTTAATTCCATATTGTTGCATACACGTACGCGCAAGACCACGAATTGCTGTGTTTAACCCAGGAGCATCTCCCCCAGAAGTAAGAATACCTATCTTTTTTACTACGGCTTTTGTCATATAAAAATGCCCCCGAAGACTACTGTATATGACTAATTATAACAGACGACCCCCTTACAAGCAAGCTATATATATGCTAGTATTTGTCTTATGAAATTTGCTCGATTTGTCAAACGTATACTTTCAATAATTGCTTGTTTTTTCTTTTGTTCTACTTTTGCTCTATATGCTTCTTCTTACTCAAATACCTTAGTTGGGAATTCAAAAGGCCTGTATATTCTTTCTGAGTTTTCTAAGCTGCATGCATGGAAAGAATCTTCTGTTGAAAAAATTGTACATTCAAACGGTTGGTTTTTTTTAACAGGCAACGGAATTGTATACTCTTCTGATCTTTCTTCGTTTGAATATAGAAACTCGGGACTTCCAATAAATATTATTAAGCATTTTAACGGTGAAAACATACGCTTTACCAATGAGACAGAGCTCTTAAAAGACCTTGAAGTACACCCTGCTAATTCAAATATTATGGTTACGCTTACACGAGACCAAGTATATATTACCTACGATGCTGGATTGCATTGGCAAAAAATCGGCTTTAGTGCACGATCAAATGGCGCTAAAGCTGTTGCAGTTTGTGATATGCCAAATAATGACGGCTCTACAGAGCTAACTGTTTTTGTGTCTCATTCGATATATGGTCTTTCTTATAAACAACCTAAAAAATCTAATTCTTGGCATGATATTATTAAGGGATTGGACAATATGCAAACAAATTCATATCCTGATGAAATATCTGATATTCTTACGACCGCATCAGGCGATGTATATGTAGCACAAACCTTTCTTCCTCGTTTGTACAAAATTAATTTGCCAACAGACTCTGCAACATTGCTTGTAAAAGGAAAGCAACCTCAAGACACTTGGGATGGACTTACTATAGTAAATGATAATATCCTTTTTACTAGTCCTACAGGACTTAATCTTTACAACACACATACTAAAAGAATTTCTAATACATTAGATAAAAACATAATTTCAGGTTTTTTACGAGTTAAAAACATGGAAACTATTCCACATTGTGCATGGTTGCCCGCATCGATTACAAGAACAGAGGGAGGTATATCTCTTTGTGAACTTTGGTTGACTCGTCCAAATGAAATTGACTCTAAGTACAGTGACATAATTGCAAACAGACATAGTATTTTTGTTCCCCCGACGCAAGTAATTGATCAAGCAGGTATTGATAGATACATAGATCTAATACATACAAATGGTTTAGATAGTATTGTTATTAATATGAAAGATGACTACGGGCTTCTTCGTTATAAATCAAATGATCCAAACATAGTCGAAAAAGCTTTTATTAGTTCTTATTCTGTAGATTTAGATACCTTTATTCCTGTTTTTAAAAAGCACGATGTTTATTTAATTGCACGAGTAGTTGTATTTAAGGATCGTAATCTTTGGCGATATCAAAACGGAAAATATGCTGTAAAAGATTCGTCAACAGGTAATCGTTGGCAAGGATTGAGAGGGTATAAAGAAATTGAAATTAATCCTCCTTCTAAACTTTCTGAGCAAGCAAATTTAGAACAACTGCTTGCAGAACAAAAACATCAAACAAAAAAAGCATTAGCTGCTGCTGGATTTGAAGCAGGTTCAGAAGATGCTATAATTAAAACCCCAGAGCCAGTAACAAAAAAGGTACCGGATCTTTACGATGAACATTGGGTGGATCCTTACTCACAAGACGTTTGGGAATATAATATTGCAGTTGCAAAAGAGTTAATTGACCGTGGATTTGACGAAATACAATTTGATTATATTAGATTTCCTACTGACGGAACAAATTTATATACGGCGCAATATGACTGGCAAGATAAAAACATGACAAAAGAAGATGCTCTCATATCTTTTTTAAACTACGCGCGCGAAAACATAACTGCCCCAATTGGAATAGATATTTACGGAGCTAATGGATGGTATAGAACAGGAGCACGCACAGGGCAGGATGCTGAAATTTTGGCACATTATGTAGATGTTATTTGTCCCATGTTTTATCCGAGTCATTTTGAACAAGGTTTTCTTGCTTATGAGCCTGCGGTTGAACGGCCGTATCGTATTTACTATTATGGAACATATCGAAATTCTATTATTACACGTAACAAAGCGCTTATTCGCCCTTGGGTTCAAGCTTTTTACTTAAACTGCTCGTACGATAGAAAATACTATGATGATAATGGTGATTATGTACGTCGACAAATGTTTGGAACAAGGGATTCTGTCAATAATGGCTACATGTTTTGGAATAACTCTGGCCGTTATACCGACCTAACACCTGTGCCTGCTTTTAACGAATTATATCCTTGGCCTAGTTATGAAGCATCAGAAAAATTCAGAAAACCAACACTATCATCTAAATAACATACACTACTAACACGAGGAGATTTTATGAATATCTATACATGGGGAATAAAGCTTATTCAGACTGTTCAGACAATTGCACACCCAGTTTTAACAGCAATTATTAAAACTATAACATATGCTGGCGATCCTCTTTTTTACTTGCTTGCTTTAACCTTTGTTTTTTGGTGTATCGATGAAAAAATAGGAATTCGACTCGCCTCATTGTCCATTCTTGGTGGTGCAATAAATACTACTATCAAATATGTCTTAAAGATACCACGACCGTTTATTCAAGATCCATCAGTGGGAATTGGATATCATGATGGGTTTTCGACTCCAAGTGGACATGCACAAGGATCTGCAAGTTTTTGGTCTTATTATGCCTTTTCTTTTAATCAACTTAAACGTTGGCAGCGCTTTTTAATCGCCTTTGCAATCCCATTAATTATTGGTTTTACCCGTGTGTATCTTGGCGTACATTATCCAACTGATGTGTTAATTGGTTGGATAATTGGTTTTTTATTATCCCTGGCTTTTATGCTTTTTTTAGATTTTATTGTTAAACGCTTGAATCCGCTACGTTGGACATTTAAATTACTTATTGTTACCGTAATTTGCGTTGTTTTTAATCAATTATGCCCAGAAGACACATCTCTTCCTGCCCTGTTCTTTGGCACAATAACTGGATGGTTGTTTTTAAAAGATCCAACAGCCCCTTTTTATGCCACGCTCTCTTTTAAGGCCTCTGCTGGTTCTAAAAAACAAAAATGCCTTCGATGGCTTATTGGCATTTTTATCGTAAGCCTTTTATACTTTGGCCTTAAAGTAATATTCCCAGGATCAGAAAGCAAATGGTATACGTTACTGCGAACTCTTAGATACATGCTCGTTGGCTTTTTTACGACCTTTTTGTGTCCACGTCTTTTTATAGCGCTAAAACTGGTCTAAGAATTATATGTCTGATATACTGCATCCATGGCTTACATTCCAGAAGAACCTATTGCATCGATTGCTACCGCATTAGCTCCATCTGCACTCGCAATTATTAGAGTCTCTGGAACAAATTGTATACACCTTGTTAGCAACGTTTTTTCACGTCCTAAAGCATTACAATCAGCTAAGGGAAACACCCTTATCTATGGCTGGATACTTAACCCACATGCTAATAAGGCTAAAATAGACGAGGTTATGCTTGCCGTGTACCGCGCCCCTAAAAGCTATACAGGGGAAGATATGGTCGAAATATTCTGCCACGGCGGTGTAGCTCCGGTAAAATCTGTACATACAGTGCTTTTGCAAAATGGCTTTAGAGAAGCAGAGCGTGGCGAATACACTTTTCGTGCTTTTATAAATGCTAAAACTGATCTGACTCGAGCTGAGGCAGTACGTGAAATTATAGAAAGTAAAACAGATATAAGCCGCGGCCGAGCAGCTGATAGGCTTTCAGGCGCCCTCTTTGAACAAATAGAATCTATAAAACAAGAGTTGGTACACACTCTCTCACACTTAGAAGCCGAAATTGAATATCCTGAAGATGAAAATGCCATTTCTGACGCTTATAATCCTGTAGAACTTATTGAAATAAAAAAGAAGTTAGAGCATCTTTCGGCTAGCTGGGATGCAGAAAAACTATATCAGGATGGGGCCAAAATTGTTTTATGCGGTCGCACAAATGCTGGTAAATCTAGTTTATTCAATACACTTTTAAAGCAAGATCGTGCTATTGTTTCAAATATTCACGGAACAACTCGCGATTGGATAGAAAGCTGGATTTCTTTTGATGGTATTCCCGCTCGTCTTTTTGATACAGCTGGGCTGCGTACAACAAAAGACTCAATAGAGGCTATTGGAGTTAAGCGCACAAAAGAACTTGCTGCTGACGCAGATTTAGTTTTATATCTTTTAGATTCTACTCTAAGCATTCATGAAGATGATAAAATTATGCTTAAGGAATTGTTAGACGCTAAAAAAAGCACACCGCTCATTATAGTTCTTAATAAAACTGATAAAGAAAATAGTACAAGCAGTATTATTTTAGACGATTACACTAACAAGCCTGCAGCCCAACTTTGTATTAGTGCAAAAACAGGTATTGGTGTAAGTACACTAACAGCGGCTGTTAAGAAAACCTTAACAGCAAAGTTAAAAGCAGTTGATGTACAAACAGGCTTAGGCTCTGAACGCCAAAAAAATGCAGTTGACGCCGCATTAAAAAGCCTTTATCAGGCAATTAGAGCACCTAACGAAGGTCTTGGTAATGATGCCGTTGTATTAGACTTAGAAGATGCAATTACAACTTTAGGTGAAATAACAGGCGATGTTAGCCCAGACACCATTTTAGACAATATTTTTAGCCAGTTTTGTCTAGGCAAATAAATTATGGCTGTTCTTTTTTATCAATTTTCTCTTGAATCTCTTTAAGCGCCTCAGCAAAACACAAACCATTTTTTTGAGCACCACTCCTGATTCTAAAACTGACAGTACCAGCTTCTTGCTCTTTTGCACCAAGAATACACATATACGGTATTTTTTGCTCTTGAGCTTTGCGAATTTTTAATTTCATATTATCATCGCCAGTGTCAATTTCTGCTCTAATGCCAACAGCACGGAGTTTTTTCCACACTTCTTTTGAGTACTCATCAAAGTCATGTCCAACAGGAATCACCTGCACCTGAGTTGGACAAAGCCATACAGGATAAGCCCCGCCATAGTTTTCTATCATTACACCAAAAAAGCGTTCTAACGAACCTAATAATGCACGATGAATCATGTACGGTTGTTTTTCTGTGCCATCTTTGTCCACAAATTTCATATTAAAGCGTTGTGGTAAATTAAAATCAAATTGAATTGTAGAAAGCTGCCACTCACGCCCCATTGAGTCTTTTACTTTTAAATCAATTTTTGGTCCATAAAAGGCGCCGCCGCCCTCATCAATATTATACGCTAGACCAGCTCGTTCAATTGCACCTTTTAATGCTTCTTGTGCAGACTCCCAGTCTTTTTCAGAACCAACACACTTCCCGTCTGGCCGTGTACTCAAATACGCACTCACATCGGTAAAATCAAACGCTTTAAGCATATATAAACTAAACTGAAGGACTTCAGATATTTCTGCGTCCATTTGTTCTGGCGTACAAATAATATGGGCATCATCTTGGGTAAAACCACGAACACGAGTTAGCCCATGTAGCGTCCCAGATTTTTCATAACGGTAGACCGTTCCTAATTCTGCCCAGCGACATGGAAGATCCCTATATGATTTTTTGCTATCATTATAAATCATAATATGAAAAGGACAGTTCATGGGTTTACAGTAATAATCGTCCTTATCCATTTCCATTGGATTATACATAGACTCTTTGTAAAAACCTAAGTGACCTGATTTTTCCCACAACCATTTTTTGCCAACATGCGGTGTAACTACTAATTCATACCCGTTTTTATAATGCTCTTCTCGCCAAAAATTTTCTATCGCTGTACGCATACGACCACCCTTAGGATGCCAATATGCAAGTCCAGGACCAGCTTCTTCATGCCAACTAAAAAGATCTTGTTGCTTGCCAATTAGACGGTGATCACGCTTTTTTAATTCTTCTAAGTGTTCTAAATGCGCCCGTAATTGTTTTGGATCACCAAAGGCCGTTCCATAAATACGTTGTAGCATTTGTCGCTTTTCATCACCTCGCCAATACGCACCAGCAACAGAAAGCAATTTAAAACCCTGTGCATTTAGTCGGCCTGTTTCTTCAACATGAGGGCCTCGACAAAGATCTACAAAATCGCCCATCTTATACACACTAATTGCCTCATCTGCAGAAAGATCATGTATAAGTTCAATTTTATAGGGTTGATCTTTAAAGAATTCTAAGGCTTTCTCTCGTTCCATTTCTTCGAATTCGAACCTGCGATTTTCTTTTATAATTTCTTTCATGATTTCACTAATCGCTTCAAGATCTCCTTCTGTTAAACTTCGAGAAAGATCAAAGTCATAATAAAAGCCGTTTTCTATAGATGGACCTATAGCAAATTGCGCAGTAGGAAAAAGTCTTAAAACAGCTGCCGCCATAACATGAGACATGGAATGTCGCATAATTGCCAATTTTTCTAGTTTTTTCTTTTCTTTTGAAGTTTGTTCAGCCATAACTTGTACCTCTTATATGCTGAAAAGGATTTGTCCCTATCGCTTGTGTAATAATCGGGCAATAAGAAAAAAGGACGAAAAGCCACACAGGCTTTCCGCGGTACCACCTTCATTCACGATGATTAGTTTGTGCATCACCATGCTCTTGGCTCCTCCTTCTCGCGGAGTAACGATGCGGCCTACTAAGAAAAACTTTTCGGCGCATAGCTCAGGAGGGGTTTTCCAAATACCTGTGACAGTTTTTTTACAGCCTGGCAATGGTGATCATTGCTCCGAAAAACGTCTCTATGACACAAGGTTATTTATACTCGTCTCCATCAATGCTTTATCATAAGATACTATAAGTATGCACTTTTTATTAAGCATAGTATAATATTTTCGATTAGCACACTTTTTTTATTTATCGTGTTCAACCCAGATTAATTCTTCAATTGCATATCCTAATGTTTGTGCAGTATTCAGATATTGTGTTTTTATATTCTCTGGAATTGTTGTCGTTCGTGCTAATATCCACAAATATTTTAAGTTTGGACCAGCAACTAAAGCATAGTTATAATCAGGATCTAATTCAATAATATTATACCCTCCGTAAAAAGGTCCAAAAAAAGAGACTTTTAATTCTCCAATGTTTGCTTCCCCTCTAAACTTAGCAATTCCTTCTGCTGTATTCCATTTTTCTTTGTCAGTTATATATCCGCGATTTAAAACTTTTACAGAACCATCTTCATTCAAAGTATATTCTGCAGTTGTATTTGTCATGCCTCGTTCAAAACTATGATCTAATCGTGCTATTTCAGACCATGATCCCAAATACTTACTAATCTCAAAATTTGATACTATTACTGCACCTTCTGGTTTATTTTTGCACGATGCGAAACTAAATAGAATAGTTACAATACCACAAAAAAAAAGTATGTTTTTTATTTTTTTCATAGAAATCCTCCATCACTTCTGTAATATAAAATGTTTTACAATTCATATTACAGAAAGCTGCAGGTAGTGTCCAGCATAAAATTAGCCTTTGGGGATTTTGCTACGCAAAGAGCTTCAGGCAAATAATTTTTGTATTTTATCCGTGTATATTTCATTTATTGCAAACCGTTTAATTTCTTGTTTTGCAGAAAGTTCAACACCAACTTCAAATTCTTTAGAAAGGCAGTCAAACCTATTGATGCGCTCAAATATTTTAAAGCCGTTTTTTGCACTTACAAGACTTGCAATTTCGTTTGACAAAAGTGTTTTTACTTGTTCGCATTCAAGTAACGCTTCATATGATACATGTATTATATTATTTTCTTTAGCAAATTCAATTATTTCTGATGTATCAGGTACTATTAGGGCTGAAAGATATCGCTCATCTTGCCCTAAAACTATAGATTGTAAAATATAGCGAGATTCATTTAGCTTCATTTCAATAGGTAAGGGTTCTATGTTTTCCCCTCCACGTAAGACAATAGTATCTTTTACTCTGCCTCTTAATAGTAATTCTCCGTCAATTGTTTTAAGCCCTAAGTCACCAGTATTAAACCAACCGTCTTTATCTATAACATCGTCTGTTAGTTTAGGTTTTTTATAATAACCTTTCATTACTATACCACCACGAACTTTTACAATACCTAGTTCACCAGCAACAAGCTCATTGTCTTTTTCATCAACAATTTTAGCTTCCACTCCTCGTATAGGCGTACCAATGGTTCCAAAAACTGGCTTTATAGATGATCGTACAGCCACAACAGGGGCAGTTTCTGTAAGTCCATATCCCTCTACAACGTTAACACCCACAGCCCAAAAAAACTCATCTACAGCAGGCGGTAATGCACCACCACCGGAGACGCCACAATTAAAATCATTACCTAAACGATTTCTAATTTTCTTAAAAACCAATGCATCGCCTAGCTTGTATAGTGGCCATAATAATACCCATGGAATAATAAGCAAAAGCCAATTTACAAGTAATACATCTTTTTTTATACGTGCTGTTTTACGGAACAGTTTTCTGTCTATGTTAGCATATAACTTCCCTATTGATAAAAAAAATATAAATAAAACATTGCTAAGACCACCTTTTTTACGCATTGCACGTAAAATACCTTCGTACAATGCTTCAAAAACACGCGGTACTGCTGGCATTAACTGGGGATTTAAGATGCTAAAATCTTCTAGCATTATAGCCCCTACAGGTTTTGAATAACAAATTGTAGATGCCTGAACTAATATCACATACTCACAAAGCCGTTCAAAAGAATGCCACACTGGTAAAACCGACAAGGCAGATTCTCCTGGTTTCATGGGAATACGCTCTGGAAGTTCATCTAGCTGAGTCATAAAATTACTATACGTTAGCATAACCCCTTTGGGCTCACCTGTTGTTCCTGAAGTAAAAATAACGCAAGCAACATCGTCTGCGTTTCCTTTTGCACGCTCTATTTCTACTAGATTTTGATTTTTATCTCTATGTTTTTTGCCAGCTAACAGAAGATCATCATAGTGAATGACTTTTATATTATTATTTTTGCATTTTTTTAATAGCTCTGAGGATAATGATTCAAAAACTATAATTTGTTTTAACAAAGGTATAGAGCTTAGAATATGTAAGATTTTTTGTACTTGTGCATCATTTTCAAGCACCAAGGTTTTGCATTCTGTAAAAGATACAATATATGATAATTCTTTTTCTGTTACATCAGATCCGCGAGGCACATCCATAGCTCCGATTGACATTATACCAATGCTTGCATGTAGCCATTCTGGTCTATTATCAGATATAAGACCTACAAAGTCATTTCTACAGACTCCTATTTTTAAAAGCCCTGCAGAAAAATCAAGAGCTATTTGTTCTCCCTCAGCAAAGCTTATTTTAGCATATTCATTTTTACTAACCCTATAACATTGCATAGCAACGTCTGGATGCTGTGCCGTAATTTTTGCAAGCATAAGTGGAATAGTTTTGTACATAACGTCCCTCGTATTTACCTTTAACCGTCAAACTGACATTGTTTGTTAATTTGTCAGCTTTTGTGTCTATATTTTATAAGATTAGATAATAAGAATCAACTGTTATCCGCCTTATAAAAAATTTACCATACTATTAAGTTTGCACCATAGGTTAGCCCTGCTCCAAAACCTACAGTTATAATTATATCACCTTTTTTAAGAGAACCACTTCGTGCAAGCTCGTCAAGAGCTATTGCGACAGAGGCTGCTGATGTATTAGCATATTTTTCAATATTAAGATAAAAAGTATCAGATGAAATGCCTAAACGTTTTGCTGCCGCATCAATAATACGCTTGTTTGCTTGATGAGGAACAATAAATGCCACATCATCTAAGGTCAAGCCTTCTTTTTTCAGAATACTTTTTATAGTCTTTGTTATAGCATTAACTGCAAAAAGATAAACTGGTTGCCCTTCCATTTCTATATGCGTTGGTTTAACAATAGTTTCTCCAACCTTAAACGGGTTTCGAGTTCCACCGCGACGCAATAGCAAATATTTTGCACCTGAACCGTCAGACCCAAGAATTGATCTTAGAATTCCTCGTTTTTTATTTTTTTCATTATCTTTGAGCTCTAATATTGCAGCTCCGGCTCCATCACCAAAGAGGACACAGGTATTTCTATCGGTCCAATCTGTAATACGTGAAAGAGCATCCGAACCTATTACTAAAGCTTTTTTTCTATGTCCACTTAATATCATGCTGTAAGCAGTATCTATCGCATAAATAAAACCAGTACAACCTGCCATAACATCAAAGGCTGCAGCTTTTTTGGCCCCAATTTTATCCTGCACAATACATGCTACTGATGGAAACCCCGGATAATCTGGAGATGCTGTTGCAACAACTATTAAATCTATATCAGCTGCTGCTTGTTTTGGGTTTTCAGCGTTTATTAATTCTAAGGCATTTAACGCTGCTTTATATGCAAGATCACTCGTTGCCTCATCCTCGCTTACAATATGCCTTTCTTTAATACCTGTATGCGAATAAATCCATTCATCTGATGTTTCAACATATTTAGTTAAATCTTCATTTGTAAGCGTTTTTTTTGGTATATATCTACCTGTTGCAATAATTTCAATTGACATATTATTCTCCTTTTAAAAATGACATTTCAAAACATTCTTACCTAAGAATATCGATATTACAAAATTTGTCAATATGTCATCTTGACATTTTTGAGAATATTGTCATTATATAGATACAAAATGTATAAAAGCCTTTCTAGGAGTAGGTATGAAACGTGGTAAAATCAGTATAGATCGTGAAAGGTGCAAGGGTTGTTATCTTTGTCTTGCTTCTTGCCCTCAAAAAGTTATTGGTATAAGCGCAGATAAAAATTCAAAGGGAATATATCCTGCTGAATATAAGGAAGAAAGTGTAGAATTTAAAAAAACGTGTATAGCTTGTGGTTCATGTTACCTAGTGTGCCCAGATACTGCAATTGAAGTCTATGAGATTAAAGGAGGTATTCTGTGATTAAAAACTTAGAATTAATGAAAGGAAATGAGGCTATTGCAGAAGCTGCTATTAGGGCAGGCTGCGAAGCTTATTTTGGCTACCCAATAACACCACAAAACGAACTTATTGCCTGGATGGCTCTATATATGCCCAAACACGAGAGAATATTTATACAAGCAGAAAGTGAGCTTGCAGCAATAAACATGGTCTATGGTGCTGCAAGCACCGGGATACGATCGATGACAAGTTCATCAAGTCCTGGCATATCACTTAAACAAGAAGGGATTTCTTATGCAGCCGGAGCAGATTTACCCTGCGTATTCATAAATATGGTAAGAGGTGGTCCTGGGCTTGGTTCTATTGCTCCTGCACAGAGTGATTATTTTCAATCTACGAGAGGGGGTGGACACGGAGATTATCACGTTATTGTTCTTGCACCCAAAAGTGTACAAGAGTCTGCTGACCTAACATACCTTGCCTTTGATCTTGCTGATAAATGGCGTATGCCGGCAATGATATTAGCTGATGGACTAATTGGCCAAATGATGGAAAGCGTACAAATGCCTATATACAAAGATTTATCTACACTTCCAGACAAATCTGATTGGACGATTGGTAACAAATCTAAAAACAAAAGAAAAGCTCATCACGTTACTTCGATTATACTTGAACCTACACTATTAGAAAAAAAAGTTCGTGAGCGATATTTACGATACGAACACATAAAAGAAACAGAAGTTTTATATGAAGAAATAAATTGCAAAGGCGCAGATATTGTTCTTGTCGCTTATGGTAGCGCTGCAAGAATATGCCAGGGTGCACAAAAACTAGCTATAAGAGAAGGGATATCTGTAGGTTTATTTAGGCCAATTACCCTCTGGCCGTTTCCAAATAAGAAGCTAGAAGCTATTTCTCAACAAACTAAATTCTTTTTGGTTGTTGAAATGTGTATGGGTCAAATGATAGATGATGTACGCCTGTCCACCCACGATAGAAACCCTGTTTTTTCTCTTACACATACTGGCGGTGTAATACCGACAGAAGAAGAAATTTTTATAAAAATAAAAGATTTAGTAAAAAGGAAATAAACCATGAAAAAAACATATGCTCATCCGAAATCCTTAATAAAAATTCAAAGTAAATATTGTGCTGGTTGTGGCCATGGTGTTGTACATCGTATTATAGCAGAAATTGTTGATGAATTAGGGTTGCAAAATAAAGCTATAATTACAAATCCAGTTGGTTGTGCCATTTGGGCAGATTTATATTTTGATTTTGATTCTGTCCAACCAGCACATGGACGCACTCCTGCAGCAGCAACTGCAATTAAAAGAGTATTAGATGACCATCTTGTTATTTGTTATCAGGGGGACGGTGATCTTGCTGCAATCGGGACAGCAGAAACAGTGCATGCGGCTAATAGGGGCGAGCGTTTTACTACTATCTTTATTAATAACTGCATATATGGCATGACTGGCGGACAAATGGCACCAACAACACTTATTAATCAAAAAGCAACAACAGCACCAAAAGGACGAGACCCAAGTTTTCCTGCAGGAATGGGATATCCAATAAAAGTATTAGAAATGCTTTCTTCTCTTGAAGGTACTACATATTTAGCACGAGGAGCAACCGACACAGCTGCGCATATTAGAACATTAAAAAAATACATACAAAAAGCGTTCCAAGCACAATTAGATGGGTTTGGATCTACTATAATTGAAGTTCTTTCACCTTGCGCGACAAACTGGGGTGTTAGCCCTCAAAAAGCTGTACAAATAGTATCAGAACAAATGATACCTCACTATCCATTGGGAGAAATTAAAAACACATTGCCTAGCACTTTTAATCATTAAAACAAGGAGAAAATAATGCAAGAGAAATCTTTTTTTACCGGCTTTGGTGGCCAAGGAATACTATCATTGGGTCAAGTTTGGGCTTTTTGTGCTATGCAAGAAGGAAAAGAGGTGTCATTTTTTCCTGTATATGGGGCTGAAAAACGAGGAGGAATAGCACAGGCACATGTAATTATTTCTGACTCTGAAATTGCAAGTCCGGTTATCACAAAAGCCGATTCTGTTGTTGTAATGAATCAAACAAGCCTACCAATAGCTGAAAGTATTTTAAAGCCAGGAGGTCTCATGCTTTTAAACTCAAGCCTGGTTAAAGAAATACCCAAACACACTGATAGTATCATTGCAAACATACCTGCTTTTGACATTGCAAAAAAAATTGGTAATGAAAAAACTGCCAACATGGTAATGCTCGGCGCACTTTCTGTTTTAACCAAAGCCCTTGTCCTAAAAAATCTTGAGCTATCGTTTAAGAGTTTTTTTCCAAAATCAAAACAACATCTTATTACTATAAATATACAAGCAGTTATTGAA
>DASRMY010000268.1:0-2761 GCA_035647695.1 Treponemataceae bacterium
GTTAATATGTATACGTATTGAAAAATCTTTATTAGAAATTCCCTTGGCAAAACTCTGTAAATTATAAATTTTTTTGATAATTCCGCGGGTTGCAATAGAAATCATTATAAAAACAATTAGAGAAGAAAAAATTGCAGCCAAAAGCCCCAATGTTTTTACAAGCCTTGTAAAACCTTCTATTGATTCTAAAAGAGCGTTATTTATTTTAGTAATTAATACCTGAAGTTCTTTTTTTCCATCAAAGAGAGCTCCTTGATACGTTGCAATATTTGAAGCATTAACCATTAATGATACATTTCTCGTTTTTTTCTCAGAAAGTTCAACGGCTTTTTGCAAACCGCTCGCTTCCATCGTAGCTTTTAAAATTGTATCATAATTTCCTTTTTCAATTGCAATATAACTAGCAGTCAAACGATTTACATTCACTGAAAGTTCTAGCCACAAACGTTTAAGTTGGACTATATCATTTTGTACTTCAGGAGAAACACCAGCTAAATCTTTTTTGTGTTCAATTTCAAAAATTTCTTTTTCTGTCTCGCTAACCAGCATTTGCCAATTAGAATTTAACTCAGAAAGTTTAAAATTATTAGAGAGTATTTCTGATGGATAGGCAGCAAGCATATTGTATTCGGCCTGAGTTTTAAGAACTCGAGCCCGTAAGTTTTGCAGCTCATTTAATCTATCGTAGGTTATAAAAAGAACAATAGGTATCGCTATACAAACAGACGCAATTGCAAAAAAAAGAATATTAAAACGCTTACCTATTTTCATTTTTCCCCCAAAAAAACATAATGCATTCATTAAAAAAACTCATCACTTACCAACCTACTAGTCTACTCTTTTACACTCCGTTTTGCAAATAAAATACAGGCAAATGATTTTAAACATACTCAGCAAAAAGCGCAGTCAACCTCTTTTTACCTATCATTTTCATAAAACCTGCAAGGCGAGGTCCCTTTTCCTTGCCTACAAGAATAAGATAACAAGCTGAAAACAACTGCCGTGATTCTATATCACACGTCTTTGCTACCGCATACAGACTTTGGCTAAACGACTTCTCATCTACTTCATCCATAGTGGGTAATATATCTGTATATATTTTTTTTATACAATGACGTTCTGCTTCTGGAATCTTTGCTTTTACAAAATCATCTTTTTTGGGGTTTTGTAATTGAAATTTAAAATCGTCTGGTGCACATTCGGTTATCCAGTACCAGGCACAAACACAGCGTGCTTTTAATCGTTCTACCTGCTCAGGTTTAATGTCTTTCAAACTTGCTATAACAGCATCTATATCACCCGAACTAGCCTGCAGCATATTGCATAAATGGCGAAATGATAATTGATATGAAATCATTGCGGGCCAATCTTCGGCATTTTCTGCTACCTGACTAAGTTCCCAAATTCGTTTTTGTTTTTCTAAAACCTTTTCATTTTTTGCCGATTGAACACCAAATACAAGACGTTCCATTTTGTCATAATCTTCATAAGTCTTTATAACATCTAAATCAAAACTAATATTAAACTCGGTATTTGGTCGTGTTCCTGCAAACATATAACGAACAATTTCAGGCTGGTAGACTTTTAATACCTGTCCCAGATCAATCACATTACCAGACGATGAGGACATTTTTCCTGGTAGGCCTTTTAAACCAATAAAGTCATAGCGAAACGTTTCTGGAGGATCAAACTTATATACTTCTTTTGCAATAAGCTTTGCAGTGTCAAAAGAGCCGCCCTGAGAATGATGATCTTTACCAGCTGGCTCAAAGATAGTGTTTTCAGTTTTCCAACGCATAGGCCAATCAACCCGCCATCCAAGTTTTACATCTGGACTAGTTCTAATATCGACCGTTTCATTATTACCACAACTCGAACATTTATATGCAAGTCTATAGTCTCCGTCAAAACTATGCATTTTTGTAGTATCTTTATGGCATTTAGAACAAAAAATAGCCGTTGGCCAATATTCTTCATCAGCTGCCATTTTATGACTATCGTCACGGTAGTGATTTAAACATTCTTTAATCTTTTCACGATTATCTAGCGCTGTTTTAATACCTTCAGTATACTTATTAGTTCGATACAATTCTGCTTGATACAAAAACTCAGGAAAGATCCCAACTAAAGGTAAGGTTGACTCGACATCAACCTCGTTATGGCGTGCATAACTTTTAGTACGTCCTGTTACATCAGGAACCATTGTAATAGGAAAACGCAAGTACTCTTTTAAAACATCTTGCTTAGGCATGTTTTTGGGTACTTTCCTAAACACATCATAATTGTCCCATGAATAAATAAAACGAACTTTTTTACCTCGTGCTCGAAGCGCACGCACAATTAAATCTACAGAAATAATCTCTCGAAAATTTCCTATATGTACTGTTCCCGACGGAGTAATTCCTGAAGCACACGTATATGATTCCATATCTCCGCGAGTGCGAATGATTTTTTCTGCTGTCTGATCTGCCCAATGGGACAACTTCACCTTAGTGTTTTTACTCATAATAACCGATTATAGCCGAGAGCGCATGAAATGGTAAAGACCAAAGAGCATTCACAACCAAGCTTTGCGAAGGAATTAATACATTTTATTTTATTTTTAACATAACGAAACGATTCTTCTATTAAAAAAGCAAAAACTTTTGACACCATTTAGTACAATGTATATACTGATTAAGACAATTAACCATGAAAGCTATTTTAATGCGTTAGTTATTATAATAAAAACTATGCAATCGAACCATCTATACTTTTAAAT
>DASRMY010000269.1:0-2982 GCA_035647695.1 Treponemataceae bacterium
ATCGGCATACCAACTTCAGCTTCTTTCAAAATCGCCACAATTTGGCTTTCAGTCTTTCGTTTGCTCATCGTCAAACTCCTTTCGTTTAGCTTAAAAGAAATTCTACGAGTAATCTGTATTATTTTACGGGGTAGTTACAGAAAACCCTGTGGGGTAGCAATGAGATCCATGGGATAACGCTCCCAGATACCGTCTTGATCTCTGAATGTCTGGATACCAGATTCAGCAGAAACACCGGCTCCTGTGATCACAACCAAGTTTTTGATGGGCTTTTTCATTGCCTGCTCCGTCGTGTGGTTCGCTGCTGATAAAATATCACTTGTTGAGAGTTCAAGATGTTGCATGGTGTTTGTCAACGAATAAGATTATTATCTTTTCATACCCGATTTTGGGATGAAGCCTGTTTTTTTATCTTTTACTAAAGCGTAAAGCAAAGGCAGCATCATCAAAGTCCAAAATGCAGAGCTTCGCCGTGAGCTTCTCTTATCTCCTGAAAATATATTGTATAAATGGAAAAAGAAGAGAATGCCTGTTGGGAGCTTCACATAAAGTGCGAGAGCCGTGGATAATATGCCGCTGTTATCGTTCCAGGTTCGACCTGTGATTATTAGTATAAATAATGCTTCTAGTGTTAAAACTACGTACAATACGGTGCCATGAAACTGTTTTGCTTCAGATGTGTTGTAGATTACAGATATTGCAATAATGGGAATGATAACAAGAAGGCCAACCAGCATTATGTCGTTATAGTTTCTGTAGACCACTAATTTCTCCTTTGCGCCACACCAAACACCATAAATGTACAAAAGTAAGGGCAATAATATTGATATGTACATTACTAGGTTTGGATGTTCTTGATATATGATATTTAGATCCATCTTTGTTTTCTCCTGTTTGCAGTGTTTGGTAGGGTGGTTGGATGATGCTGCGGTTATGAATGGGGGTTTATATTTCCCTTGACTTAGACTGTAAGAATGGCCCTTTCATTATAGAAAGGGCTTAATTTTCAATGTATCAATTCCCTTTTATTTCTTCTTTTAGGTTGGTGTAGCTCTTTTCAATTGCTGCTCTGAGATTTACACCCCAAATCATTTTGTATGCTTTAAGAAAAACAAGAAGAAATCCTAGAGGCAGTATTAACGTTTTAAGGAAAAATAAAGCCATGAGGTTAACCATGTTAGGGATTGCATCACTGATACGATCAACAAAATCCCCCATTTTTTCACGGAGGTTTGCAAGTCCACCTGTAACATTACTCAGGCTTTGACCAACGGACTCAAAGATGCTATTCGACTTTCCAGCGAGTGTGTTTTCAATGCGGGCAATATCAGACTCGGCCTTGCTTATATCGGTTGTTATGACGCGAATTTCGTTTTGTTTTTCCTTTATTTTTGTCTCTAGTGTTTTTAGTTCCTCTGAAAGTTTGTTGTAATCTTCGTTGTTGCTGCGAAAACTCCATCGCTCAGAAGCAGTCATCTCACTTTTTATTTTATCAAGATCGGCTTCAATCACAGTCTTTTCGTCTTCAAGTTCAGCTAGTTCCTGTTTATATTTTTCGAGCATTTCTTTGTTTTCTATTGATACTTCAAGCAAACTGTCACGATCTTCTATAAGAGCCAGTCTTAATTCTTGATCTGTAGCTTCATTAGCTAGGAATGACTGCAGATCCATTGGGTATGCTTCAAGCATTGCCTTATCTTTTTCAACTTTGTCGTTGATAAGAGCTGTATCAAGAGCTGAGTATAAAATAACAACCATAACAACTGAGAATCGCAAAAAGCACATAAAAATAAAAAGCTTGAATGCGGGGTTGATGGCTTTTCTATAGTCAAAGTAGACTGCAGCAGCAAGTACGACACCGCTTATGGTTACTACTGTTTTAAAGAAAGTCTGAGATACTATTTCAAGTAATATTTTCTGAATTATTAGTGAGCCTAAGGCAATTTTCATCATTGATGAAAATTGTTCAACTAAGTCATTAATGGGGTCGAGCATCTGACCAATAGCAAACTCTAGACCAAATACTGTGATTGAAAACTCCTGCAGAACTGAAACTATTGCGTTGAAACCACGAGCAACTGCAAAGGTTGTCGTGGCTTGAACAAGAGCACTATCAATATACTCTGATGAGCTTTTATCAATTAATTCAATCCAGGATACCAGCACAATTAGGCCAATAAACAGAATGGTGAACATGGCGCCGCGCTTACTATTGAAAGTAAGTCCTTTTATCACGTTGTCCATTATTTTTCCTTTTGTTGACAGAGTCAGAAGCATATGTGTTTTATGTTCGTAAGCTATCATGTAAGCGCCCTTAAATCAGCCTCTTTTAACTCAATCTGCCTAGCATCACACTAATACGGCTCTTCGCATTTAAGGGTGTAGCTGATTTCTAAATCCTCCTGACTTCAGCAAGCACCTGGCTATGTAATTGGTTAAATTTCTAAAGCCTAGGGCCGTACCTCGTAAGTGCTCAAGCCGCCCGTTGATAGCTTCTGTTGGACCGTTGCTGGTTCCTGGCCGGTCGAAGTAAGCAAGGATGCTCTGAGCGTATTTTTTCAGCGTTTTTCCCAAGCCTTTCACCTCGATGAGCGCTTTGGGCAAGTCGCTGGCTGTAATGATCTTTATAAGCTCTTGCATGAGTTTTTTACCACGCCCTCGATCCGGCTCGTTGTAGGCGCTGACCACCCGTTGGTACATGTTCCAGGTGCAATCCAGTTCGAGGTGGCGCTCATCTGCAAACAGCTGGAACAGTTGCTTTTTGTTGACGTCAGACAGGTAGCTGATCCGGGTCAGCAGCGTTCGACGGCTTTTGTAGAGCGGGTCGTTTTTACGGCCTCTGCGGCCTAGGACGTCTTGTTGCACACGCCGGCGGCATTCATCCAGCATGTTGCTTGCCCAGCGCACGACATGGAAAGGATCCAGCACGGTTTGGGCTTGAGGCAGGGCTTCTTGCGCTGCAGATTTAAACCCCGTAAAACC
>DASRMY010000270.1:0-5658 GCA_035647695.1 Treponemataceae bacterium
AAATTAGTCAATACACAGTAGATTATATACATGTTAGATTCAATATTAAAAGCATTGTTTGGTACAAAAAATCAGCGTGATTTAAAAGCATTGTACCCAATTTTGGAAAAAGTTAATCAAAAAGAAGAATGGGCTAAAAGTTTTACAGATGATGAATACCCTAAACAAACTGAAATACTAAAAAAACGTCTAAAAAATGGTGAAACATTAGATGATATTTTACCAGAGGCATTTGCTCTTGCCCGAGAAGTTTCATTTCGAGAAATTGGGGAACGTCCTTATGATGTCCAGGTAATGGGAGCTATTGTCCTCCACTCTGGGCGCATTACTGAAATGAAAACTGGTGAAGGTAAAACCTTAACTACAGTACTTCCGTCGTATTTAAACGCACTTTCTGGAAAGGGTGTCCATGTTATTACTACAAACGAATACTTAACCGAACGTAATGCTGAATGGATGCGCCCCATTTACCAAACACTCGGTGTTTCTGTTGGAATTGTTCTTTCAAATCTTGATAACGAAAGCCGAAAAAAAGCATATAATTGTGATATAACGTATGGTACAAACAATGAATTAGGATTTGATTATTTGCGCGATAATATGCAAATCTCTTCAGATAGAAAAGTTCAAAAAAGTTTTTCATATGCTATTATTGACGAAATAGATTCAATCTTAATAGATGAGGCACGTACCCCTCTTATTATTTCAGGACAAGGGGAAGATGACACTGCCAAGTTTTTTGAAGTAGATAAATATGTAGGTCAATTTGACGAAGTTGAAAAAAATCCTGATACAGGTTTTTATCCAGATGAAACCCAGGGTGAAAAAATAGTTGGCGATTACACAATTGATGAAAAATCAAAACGTGTATCCTTTTCTGATTCTGGTATGAATAAAATTGAAACAATTTTGAAAAAACAAAATTTAATTGAAGGCAGTGTTTTTGATGAAGAAAACTTTGAATATATACATTACTTTACACAAGCAATTAGAGCGCATGAGCTCTATACAATTGATGTTGATTATGTAGTAAAAGATAGACAAGTACAAATTGTTGATGAATTTACTGGCCGTATTTTAGAAGGACGACGCTATGGAGATGGTCTTCATCAAGCAATAGAAGCAAAAGAACATATTCATATAGCACAAAGAAATAGAACTCTTGCAACAATAACATTTCAAAACTTTTTTCGTATGTATGAAAAATTATCAGGTATGACTGGTACTGCTGCAACTGAAGAAGTTGAATTTTCTAAAATATATGAGTTAGAAGTTGTTGTCGTTCCTACAAACGAGCCCATTGCACGTATAGATGAAAATGACGAAGTATATATGTCAGAAGCTGATAAATGGAATGCAATTGCTAATGAAATTGTAGCAGTACACAAAACAGGACAACCTATTCTTGTTGGTACTGTTTCAATTGAAAAATCAGAACTTCTTAGCTCAATACTTACTAAGCGTGGTGTTCGTCACGAAGTGTTAAATGCAAAAAACCATGCACGAGAAGCTTATATTATTGCTGAAGCTGGTGCTAAAGGCTCTGTGACAATATCTACCAATATGGCTGGTCGTGGAACAGATATTAAACTTGGCGGTAATCCTGAATATAGAGCACGTAAAAAAGCTGGCACTGAAGCTTCAGAAGAAAAATTCCAATCTGTTTTTACTAAAGAAAAAGCAAAACATACGATAGATTATGAAGAAATAAAAAGATTAGGTGGTTTGTACGTAATAGGAACAGAAAGACATGAAAGTCGACGTATAGATAACCAGTTACGAGGACGATCAGGACGACAGGGAGATCCTGGAAAAAGTAAATTTTATATATCTATGGATGATGAACTTATGCGCTTGTTTGGCGGCGAACGCATGAAAAACATCATGAAAAGAATTGGCATGGAAGCTGGCGAGCCTATTTATCATCCAATGCTTACCAAGGGAATAGAACGTGCACAATCAAAGGTTGAAGAACGTAACTTCGAAATTCGTAAACATTTACTTGAGTATGATGATGTTCTTAACGAACAACGCCATTTTATGTACAATCAAAGAGATCAAATTCTCGAAGATGAACATCTTTTAGAACGCATTCTTACAACAGCAGAAGAAGAATTAGACAGTGTTATAAAAGAATATGATCTAAGGTCTCGTAAAAATGAAAAAGATGCTTTTAGTACTTTTGCAACTACATTAAAAGACTTATTTAATTATACTCTTTCGATTGATATAGATAGAAATACAATGCAGGAAAAGATTCTTGCAGAATTAAAAGAAGATTTAAATGAGAAGTCAACTCTCGCTGGTACTGAAAACTTAAATATGTTTATACGGTATCAGTATGTTCAGGAAATTGATAAAAAATGGCTTGACCATCTAGAAACCCTTGAAGCCTTAAGAGAGGCAGTAGCTCTGCGTTCTTATGGTTCTAAAAATCCTCTTACCGAATATAAAATTGACGGTTTTAATATTTTTTACGATATGCTTGACGATATTCGGATTAAAATAGCAGAACGAGTTTTTAAAGTACAAATTCGTGATTCTAAAGGACGTGATGTTCAAGAAAGAATGCGTAAAAACCCCGCAATGGCAAAGATGAGTGCAAGTCATAATAAACTTGGCGCATTTAGCGATCGAGGCGCTGGCATGGCGCAAGCAGCACGTAGTAAAGCACAAAACTCTGCGATGGCAAGCAAACGAGATAGTGAGAACACTACCATTCGGCGTACATCACCTAAAGTTGGTCGCAATGATCCTTGTCCTTGTGGTTCAAACAAAAAATATAAAAAATGTTGTGGTAGATAAAGAAAAAGAAGCTCGTATCTATTTTTAGCAAAAAACAGTAGTTTTCAAACTACTGTTTTTTTGCTTTTATGCTAATTTCTTAATACTGCCTGAGCTGCAGCAAGTCTAGCAATTGGCACACGATACGGAGAACATGAAACATAATTCAATCCTACACGATAGCAAAAATCAATAGAATCTGGGTCTCCACCATGCTCACCACAAATACCAAGTTTCATATCTGGCTTAACAGATCGAGACTTTTCTTTTGCAATTGTCATAAGCTGACCTACACCTTCTTCATCTAAAACCTTAAAAGGATCAGTCATTAATACATCTTTTACCAAATAGTCTGTAAGGAATTTTGTTGAATCATCACGACTAAAAGCAAATGTCATTTGTGTAAGATCGTTTGTTCCAAAACTAAAGAAGTCTGCATGTTTGGCAAGTTTATCAGCAAGTAAAGCACCACGAGGCACCTCAATCATTGACCCAATTTTTAATGTACGAGTAATACCATTTTTCTCAAAAACGTTTGCAATAATTTTAACAGACCGCTTTCTAATTATATCTAACTCATCATCATCACAGACAATAGGAATCATAATTTCAGGATCAACTGCAATACCTTTTTTTATACAATGAGCTGCTGCTCTTGCAATTGCTTCTACTTGCATATCATAGATTTCAGGAAAGGTAATTGCTAAACGACAACCGCGGTGTCCAAGCATTGGATTAACCTCATGCAGAGCATCAAGTTTTACCTGTAATTTAGATATATCAGTTTTCATATATTCGGCAAGCTCTTCTGTTTCTGTCAGAGTATGTGGAATAAATTCATGCAAAGGAGGATCTAAAAGTCTGATTGTTACAGGTCGACCACCTATGGCTTCTAAAATACCGATAAAATCTTTTTCTTGTAATGGTAAAATATTGTTTAAATACTCTTTTCTTTTTTCTTCTGAAGTTGAAGCAATCATTGCTCTAAAATCTAATAGCTTTGAACGATCAAAGAACATATGTTCTGTTCTACAAAGGCCTATACCTTCAGCACCAAAATCAAAAGCATGTTGTGCATCAATGGGCTGATCAGCATTTGCACGAACAGAAAAACCACGTAAGGAACTTCCATCACACATTTTTCGTACTGAATGATTTCGTATATCATCACACCAGCTTAAAAATGTTAAAACATTTTCTGACATATTAGGCTCAGCAAGTTCAAGTTGTCCTCTATATATTTTACCTGTTGAACCATCGACAGTAATATAATCACCACGTTTAAATTTACTTTCACCAATAAATACCGATTCTCCGTCAAAAAAAACCTCATGAGCACCACAAACACAAGGCTTACCCATTCCACGAGCTACGACAGCCGCGTGGCTTGTCATGCCTCCTGTTGAAGTTAAAATACCTTCTGCAACTCCCATGCCAGTGATATCTTCAGGACTAGTATCTTTACGTACTAAAATTACACGATGTCCATTTTTTACCCATGAATCAGCCTCATCTGCAGTAAAAACTATTTGTCCACACGCAGCACCAGGCGAAGCGTTTAAGCCTTCTGTTAAAACTTCAGCGCCTTCTACAGATTTTTCATTTATTTGAGGATGTAAGAGTTGGTCTAATTGATCTGGAGAAACACGCATAACGGCAGTTTTTTTGTCTATAAGACCTTCTTTTTCCATTTCTACTGCACAACGAACAGCAGCCTGACCTGTCCGTTTACCACTACGAGTTTGAAGTATAAACAACTCACCTTGTTGCACGGTAAATTCCATATCTTGCATATCTCGGTAATGGCGTTCGAGTCGGTCTCGAATAGCACAAAGTTCTTCGTATACTTCTGCATTATCATTTTTAAGTGCAGATATAGGCAGAGGAGTACGAGTTCCCGCAACAACATCTTCTCCTTGTGCATTTAGTAAGTATTCACCATAAAATATATGTTCACCAGTTGAAGGATCTCGACTAAAACAAACCCCTGTTCCTGAAGTTTCTCCAAAATTACCAAATACCATTGATTGAATATTTACAGCAGTACCCTCTAAGCCTCTAATAGCATTCATTGCACGGTATTTTATAGCTCTCGCGTTCATCCAAGAACCAAATACAGCATCTATTGCTCCCCAAAGTTGTACAATGGGATCTTGAGGAAAATCGGTACCTGTATATTTTTCGTATATTTTTTTATACATGTTAACAAGTTTTTCTAAGTCTTGTGCATCTAAATCTGTATCTAATTTTACACCTTTGTCAATTTTTATATCTTCAAGAGCTTTTTCAAATTGTGCATGGGGCACACCCATTGCCACATCACCATACATTTGAATAAAGCGTCTATATGCATCCCATGCAAACCTAGGGTTTCCTGATTTATCCGCTATCCCTTTTACTGATTTATCATTAAGTCCAAGATTAAGAACAGTATCCATCATACCTGGCATAGAAACAGCTGCACCAGAACGTATAGATACTAGCAAAGGGTCTTTTTCATCGCCTATTTTTTTTCCTGTAGTTTTTTCTAATTTTTCTAGATTTTTTGCTACTTCACCACGCAGTGTTTTTGGATACGTTTCATTATTTTCATAAAAAAGCTTACACACCTCAGTAGATATCGTAAATCCGGGAGGGACTGGTATCCTCAAGTTTGTCATCTCTGCAAGATTCGCACCTTTTCCACCAAGTGCATTTTTCATCGATGCATCACCTTCTGCTTTTCCACCACCAAAAAAATAGACAAATTTTTTGTCTGACATTAAAATCTCCTTGTTTTCGTTGAGCTTTTTGCTCACTTTTTTTCGTTTTTATTTGTTTCAAGATTGTATCATTGAAAAACTTCGACTGCTAATGCTATAATACAAATATATG
>DASRMY010000271.1:0-3217 GCA_035647695.1 Treponemataceae bacterium
ATATAAGAAGAATAGTCAATAATAAAATTGTAAGAAAACTAATTATTTTAGGCTGTAGTTTTCTATCTTTAAAATATGTAGATATTCAACTACAATCATAAAGGGTTTCAATTTTGATAACAGCTTCAATCGTATTATATAAAACGTCTCAAAAAGAAACAGAAACCATCGTGCATTCTGTTATACAATCTAAGAGCATAGAAAAATTGTATGTTATAGACAACTCACCAACAGATGCACTTGCCTGGGTAAAAGACCTGTCTCCCATCATTGAGTATATAAAAAACAAAAACACAGGCTATGGTTCCTCGCACAACATTGCCTTACGAAAAGCAATCGAACGTAATAGTGATTATCATATTGTACTAAATCCGGATATTATTTTTGAACCTCATGTTATTCCCAAAATTAAAGAATATATGGATGCAGAAACAGATACAGTATATCTTCTGCCAAAAGTAATATACCCAGATGGGGAAACACAACATCTTGCCAAACTACTACCAACACCATTTCATTTGATATTTAGAAGATTCCTACCAAAAAATAGAATGTTTAATAAAATGCAAAATAAGTATGTTCTTTTTAATTCAGGTTATGATAAAATAATTAATCCGCCTAGTTTATCTGGCTGTTTTATGTTTTTACGCGTAAAAACACTTAAAGAAAAGAACATTTTTTTTGATGAACGTTTTTTTATGTATTTTGAAGATTTTGATATAATTAGACGTCTTCATCGCGTTGGAAAAACAATCTATTATCCAGAAGTAACAATTATTCATAATCATAACAAAGCATCGTACAAAAGTAAAAAAATGCTTCTAGCTCATATAAAATCTGCAATTCAATACTTTAATAAATATGGCTGGTTCATTGATAAAGAAAGAAAAAAAATGAACAAACAAATACTTAACGAAATAGAACTATTGAACAAAGGAGTTTACTAAATGAAAGGTATTATCTTAGCGGGAGGCTCTGGGACTCGACTTTACCCCATTACCTATGCGGTATCAAAACAAATTTTACCGGTATATGACAAGCCCATGATTTACTACCCACTTTCTGTTCTCATGCTTTCTGGCATTCGTGAAGTTTTAATTATTTCTACTCCAAGGGATATAGAAGTATTTAAAGCTTTATTTGGAACGGGCGAGCAACTTGGCATGTCGTTTTCTTATGCAGTGCAAGAAAGCCCAAAAGGCTTGGCAGATGCCTTTATCGTTGGGGAAACATTTATAGGAAATGATTCTGTTTCTCTCGTGTTGGGGGATAATATTTTTTATGGTAGAGGCCTAACGGGCATTCTAAAAAATGCAGCATCTAGAACGAATGGTGCCACTATTTTTGGCTACTGGGTAAAAGAGCCTTCCTCCTATGGCGTAGTAGAATTTGATGCAACAGGCAAGGCTATTTCCTTGGAAGAAAAACCAACAAAACCAAAATCAAACTATGCTATTCCTGGCCTTTATTTCTATGATAACAATGTTGTAGAGATTGCAAAAAATATAAAACCTTCGCCACGAGGAGAAATCGAAATAACAACGGTCAATGCCGAATACTTAAAACAAGGCAAGTTAAATGTAGAAGTATTTGGTCGAGGTTTTGCATGGCTAGATACAGGAACGTACGAAAGTTTACTTGAAGCTGGGAATTTTGTAGAGGCTATTCAAAAACGTCAGGGCTTATATATTTCTTGCATAGAAGAAATAGCCTATCGTAATGCTTGGATAAATAAAGAACAACTCCATACCCTCGCTTCTAGTATAAAAACAGAATACGGTGATTATCTACGATATATTGCAGGAGAGTATTAATGCCATTTGTGTTTAAATCCTGTCCTATAAAAGGATTGCTTGAAATTGAACCAAAAATTTTTGGTGACAAACGCGGTTATTTTTTAGAAACTTATAGCGAACGTGATTTTTTTGAACTAGGCCTTAAAGAGCGCTTTGTTCAAGATAATCAATCCAAATCTTCAAAAGGTGTTTTACGTGGCTTACACTTTCAAAAAAAACATGTGCAGGGAAAGCTTGTGCGTTGTTTAGAAGGGCAAGTCTATGATGTCGCTGTAGATTTACGAAATGAATCCCCAACTTTTGGCTCATATTATGGGCTTTTACTGGACAGTGAAAAGCAAAATATGTTTTATATTCCAACAGGTTTTGCCCATGGTTTTATAACCTTAACTGACACAGCTGTTTTTGCCTATAAATGCACGGACTTTTATTATCCAGAAGATGAGGGTAGCATTATTTGGAATGATCCGACAATTAATATTCCTTGGAATACTATTTTGAAAGATATAAACCCCATCCTTTCTGAAAAAGATTTAATCCATCCTCCTTTTGATCCACATAAATCCTACTTTTCACTGGACGGAGTTTGGGAAGGTGCTTTATGATTTGGCTTATTGGTAACCAAGGTATGCTTGGAAAAGAACTTTCAGACGTTTTATCTAAGAACAACATCGAATTTACCGGAACCGATTGCGAAATAGACATTACCTCTTTTAAAGCTTTAGAGGCTTTTACTCATGGGAAAAAAATTGAATGGATTATAAACTGTGCGGCCTATACAGCCGTTGATAAAGCTGAAGATGAAATTGAATTATGTACATTATTAAATGTACAGGGACCAGAAAACATTGCACGCATAGCCAAAAAAACAGGAGCATCCTTAATTCATATTTCTACAGACTATGTATTTGATGGCAGAGCAACAAGCCCCTATTCAGAAACTGATACACTAAATCCCACTGGCATATATGGCAAAACAAAGGCAGAGGGCGAAGAGAAAATTCGCAGTGTTTTAGATAATCATATAATTATTAGAACTGCATGGCTCTATGGTAAACATGGGCAAAACTTTGTATATACAATGCTTCGATTAATGAAAGAAAAAGAAAGCCTAGGTGTTGTTGGAGACCAGTATGGTAGCCCTACTTGGACTGGAGATCTTGCAGAACTTATAAAACGAATCCTAACAGAACCAAAAATCCAGTATGGGACCTATCATTTTACGAACGAGAATTCCTGTTCTTGGTATGAGTTTACCCTTGAAATACAAGACCTAGGATTAAAATACGACCTTTTAGAAAAAAAAATCCCCATAAAAAATCTAACTACGAGCGAATATCCTACCAAGGCAAAACGCCCAGCATATTCTGTTTTATCAAAAGAAAAAGCAAAAAACACTTTTTCACTTATTATACCAACAT
>DASRMY010000272.1:0-3118 GCA_035647695.1 Treponemataceae bacterium
GAAATGCACTATTAATACAGAACTTAAAAAAAAATATAAATAAATTGCTTTCTACAATAGCTATTGGCAATAATTTTGTTAATGCGGCTGCTACTTCTATTGCAACAGCATTGGCCTTGTATTTAGTAGGTAGCAAAGGTACTTTTATTGCAACAGTTATTATGACTATAGCAATTATTCTTTTTGGAGAAATTCTGCCTAAAACAATGGCAAGTTATTACCCATTCCAAATTGCTCAAATTTCAGCACCTGCTTTGCATATAATTAAAACTATTTTATATCCTCTTGTATGGCTTTTTACCAAATTTTCAAGCGCTATAACATTTTTATTTTCGATTACTTCGCATTCAGCACAAAATAAAATTACCGAAGATGAGTTAAAAACACTTATCGATGTAGGCGACAAGGAAGGGATCCTAGAAGCAGGCGAAAAAGAAATGCTTGGTAAAATTTTTAAGTTTTCAGATTTACGAACCCGCGACTTGCAAAAACATCGCTCTTTAGTAAAATCTTTGCCTATTACTGCAACATATGACCAAACAGTAACCTTTATTTCACAGTTTGGGTTTTCACGTATACCTGTTTATGAACATGTACCAACTAACATAGTAGGCTTAGTTCATTTTAAAGATATTTTGTTTTATTCAGGTCTAACAAACGAATTTTCTCTAGAACTAATTATGAATTCGGTTCTTTTTGTGCCAGAAACCAAACCCGCACTTGATCTTTTATATTTTTTGAAAAAAAACAAACAGCATTTTGCAGTCGTGGTAGACGAACATGGCTCAAACAGTGGAATTGTTACCATGGACGATATTCTTAAAAGAATATTTGGACGTATTACCGATGAATATAATACCCGACTAATCCCTGCTGAAGATCGCATAAGTGTAATATCACCACGTGAATTTGTTTTCCCGGGAGATATACTGCTTTCAGATTTAAATGCATTTTTCTCTCTTTCATTAGAATCAGAAGATTGCATAACTGTTGGCGGATGGCTCATAGAACAATTTGGTTATTTACCAGAAGCGAGCGAAATACTTCGATACAAAGGCCTTTTACTAATAGTAGAAGATCAAAGCAACCTTCGTATACAGTCTATTCGCATGATAGTAACAAAAGATCGATAAAATCATATAAACGGCTCTAAGCGGAATACTTTATCAAGTTGCTTTCGTAAACTATTCATGTCTTTTTGATATGGTGCTGTAAGCGATAATAATGCTCCTGTTACAGGATGCTTAAACTCCAATAAATATGCATGCAACCCCAAACGAGCCAACAATGGTCTTTCTTCAAAAGGATCTCCCTTCCACGATCGTTTTATTTCTGACAACTTAATAGGCTTTTGATTCCCACTATATAAAGGGTCACAGACAATTTGCAAACCATGTGCTGCCAAATGCACGCGTATTTGATGAGTACGGCCAGTAATCAATGTACATTCTATCCATGAAAAAGGTCCTGCAATTCGAAGCAATGCAAAATCAGTGCGAGAAGGCTTTCCCAAACGTTTGTTTACAACAGTTCTATGCCTATCATCACCATCTATTTTTAAGGGCAAAGTAACAGACAATGTATCCCAAAGAGGGCGACCGTACACCAAAGCATGATAGACCTTATGTACTTCTCTGTTTTGAAACGCTAAAGAAAGAGCCCTATGAGCGTTTGAATTTCGGGCATAAAGAACCAAGCCAGAAGTATCTTTGTCTATTCTGTGCACAGCATACACTGTATCAAATTCTGACTCAACAAGTTTATCAAGACGAGGTGCCTCTGCATCCCAACGATCCCCTGCAACAAGCAAGCCACTGCGTTTGTTTACAACTACAATATCATCATCGCTATATATGGTGGTATAAAAAGGTTTCTTTTTCATTGAACGAGTATACCATTTAATACTATCTATGTCAGGACAGGTTTTTAAAGGAATTTCTAAAACGTTGTTAATCTTGCAACAAAGCCAAACAGCCTATATAATTTAATAGCATGAAGCGCTAAAAACAGCGTATCTTTATTTCCGTTAGGAGAAAATATGAAAGGGCTTTTTAATTTTAACATAGAAGAACTAGGAGAACGTAAGCTTGAATCACCTATAAAACTATCTACCACTTATGGTGATTTTGTAGCAAATTATGTAAGAGATGACGATTTTATTCGTTATAATATTGATCTTTACGGAAATGTGCTTGAAGAACAAGCAGAAGCATATAAAAAAAACAATATAGAAAAAGCAGGGCCCCGTGAAAAAATATATTTTAACCCCAAGCATGTAAATGCTGGCATTATAACTTGTGGCGGGTTATGTCCGGGTATAAACGATGTTATTCGAGCTACAGTTCGCTGTTTGTGGAATCATTATGGTGTACGACGAATTAGCGGAATAAGATTTGGATTCAAAGGTCTTTTACCAGGATATGAATTTGATACTATAGATTTAGACCCAGAACTTGTAGATGACATTCATAAAAATGGAGGTTCATATTTAGGCACAAGTCGGGGTGGTGGAACCCGAGTTATAGAAATAGCGGATGCTGTTGAAGCATTAAACATGAATATGCTTTTTATAATTGGCGGAGATGGAACACAACGAGGCGCACTTGAAGTTGCTGAAGAACTTGAGAAGCGAAAACTAAAAATTGCTGTAGTAGGGATACCTAAAACAGTAGATAACGACCTTTTGTTTATAGACCGTTCTTTTGGGTTCGAAACAGCTGTTGAACATGCAACTGCGTCTGTTTCTGCTGCCCATATGGAAGCACACTCCCATATAAACGGCATAGGCCTAATTAAGCTAATGGGTCGCCAAAGTGGTTTTATCGCAACAGCGACAGCCCTCGCAAGCCATGAAGCAAATTTTTGTCTTATCCCAGAAGTTCCTTTTGAACTTGAAGGAACTGCTGGCTTTTTAAATTCTCTTAAATTACGTATCTTAAATCGACAGCATGCTGTCGTTATAATTGCAGAAGGCGCTGGCCAAGAGCTTGTACAGGCTACTAATAAAAAAGATGCCTCAGGCAACATACGCTTAGCAGATATTGGTGTTTTTTTAAGAGACCAAATTACTGAATATTTTGCTAAAGAAAAAATCCATATCAACTTAAAATATATTGAT
>DASRMY010000273.1:0-2464 GCA_035647695.1 Treponemataceae bacterium
CTACAGGATTATGCAAATATGTTTATTTCTTTAATAGTTAAAGGTATCTTTAGTATTGCTTTTGCATATCTTTTTTTACAATTAGCAAAAAAAACAGAAAAAATTACAATGCAAACATTTTTAGAGGGCCTTAATTTTTGGGCAAAGGGTATTTTAATTACACTTTGGACGTTTCTTTGGACGTTTCTTTGGTCCTTTTTATTTATAATTCCTGGTATTATAAAAACAATCGCATATTCACAAATGAACTTTATAATTGCTGAAAACCCAGATATTGATGTACAAAAAGCTATGAAAATGAGTATTAGTATGACAAGAGGATACAAGGGTGAACTTTTTATCTTGGCCTTAAGTTTTATAGGGTGGTTACTACTTAATGTTTTAACATTTGGCATCCTTATGTTATGGCTAAGACCTTATATGAATATGACCTTAACGAATGCTTACCTTTACTTAAAAAACAAAGCTTTAGATAGCGGGGCTCTTCCATATGAAGACTTTGGTATGAGCAACCCTTCTCTACTATCACAAAACAACGAAGAATAGGAGCCTAAACATGGACACCACACTAACAACAGAAAACAAATCTCTTGTAAAACAAAAAAAACCAAAAGGACTCATTGTTCTTTTAGCTATCATTGTTATAGGCATTATCTTCTCTCTGTTTTCGATTATGACCACAAAAAGTTCTGACACAGGCTTTTTAACACCGTGGTCAAAATTTACCAGAGGAAACTATATTGCAATTCTTCGTATAGAAGGCACTATTGCTTCAAAATCAGAATACTATGACCAAGAATGGTTACTCAACACTGTTAGAGATCTTGCTGAAGATGAAAAAAACCTTGGCATTGTACTTGATATAAATTCTCCTGGCGGGGCAGTTTTTGAAACCGATGAAGTATACTTAGCTTTAATGGATTATAAAAATCAAACAAATAAACCAATCGTTGCTTATTTTGAACAAATTGTGGCCTCAGGCGGTTATTATATAGCCTGTGCTGCTGATTATATATGGTCAAACCGTAACACCTTAACAGGTTCTATAGGTGTTGTTTCTGGCCAATCATTTGATTTAAGCAGGTTTTTTGAAAAACACGGCATACAGTATTCTATTTTTACTGCTGGAAAAAACAAAGACATGCTTGGGATAGCCTCGCCAGTAACTGATGAACACCGTATTATTATGGAAGACATAGCTAACGAGTGTTATCTTCAATTTTGCACGATTGTTTCTAATTCACGAAATTTATCCTTAGAACAAACAAAAGTACTTGCTGATGGGCGTATATACACTGCTACACAAGCCAAAAAAAATGGATTAATTGACACTATAGGATCGCTAAACTCAGCAAAAAATTGGATAATTGATCTTTTAGGAACTGAGAGAGAAAAATCTCGTTTTATATGGTTTAAACCAAAAAAAGAAACAACGGTTTTTAGCCGTCTCCTAAATTCAGCTATGTATAAAAGCATGGCAGATAATAAAATTGAAAATTCTTTAACGACTCTAAATGTACTCGGGTTACCTGGCAACCTTTCGTTTCCAGCATATTATTGGACAAAGTTTTAAATTAGCCAAGTCTTCTTATGAATGCAATTAGAATGGGTCTTTGAAAAAGCACATAAAAACTGATGTTAATTTAAATCATTTTTTATGTGCTTTATAAGGCTCCACGGAAACCCAGCTCGTAACAAAGCTTTTTGTAGTTTTTCGTCTTTTTTACCGAGCCGCTTCAACTTTAAAACGGCTCTTTCAAAAAGTTCTTCTTCACTTGTGTATTCAAAAAATGCATCGAGTGCGTGTTGAATAACTTCACGGCTAATGCCTTTTTGGGCTAAACTTGCAGCAAGTTTTTGTCGCCCTTCTGCCTTTGTTATTTTTCGATTACGCAACCAGGCTTCTGCAAAACGAGAATCACTGAGATATTTTTTCTTTTCAAGGTACCTGAGAGCCGTATCTATGGACTCTTTTAAATGTTTTTTTTTAAGAAGTTTTCCTGTTAAGATATATTTACATTGTTCAGCTCTCGCAAGATAATTTAACGCATCATGTTCTGCAGCAAAGGCAAGCCCAGCTCTTTGTAAATCGGCATAATCTTCTTCTGTTAAGGACTCACCAACTGCAAGCCTGTTTAAAGGGAAATTTTGTAAATATATAGTCCGTAAAAAAAAAGAAAGCCCCGTAGAAATTGTAATTTTTATACAATCTCCCGAGACTATCTGAATAGTTGAAATTTCCAAACCAAATATTAACGTTTGCTAAACTGAAACTTTTTACGAGCACCAATCTGGCCATATTTCTTTCGTTCAACCATACGCGAGTCTCGAGTTAGAAATCCATTTGCTTTTAACGAAGCATGATTGCTTTCATCTACTTGCGTAAGAGCGCGGGCAATACCATGAAGACAAGCACCAGCCTGACCTGTCATGCCACCACCTTTTACATTAATAAGAATATCAT
>DASRMY010000274.1:0-2386 GCA_035647695.1 Treponemataceae bacterium
TCTTGCGGTTTTTTGTGTTATTACTTTCCATGGCGATGCTCCTGCATTTTGTAGTTGTTGTAAACACACAATACAGGTTTTTGTCGCTATTAGGGAGGGGTTTAGGCTCCTCCCTTTTTGCACTTTGTTATTGAACGTGGGAGATGAATATAACAAGAGCCAGAAAGATTATAGTATTCATTTTTCTCTTTCACTTTTTTGCTGCAAATGCTTTATGCGCAAAAAGCACTGGAGAAATTATAAACACAATTACAGATGTTTTTAAAGACTTTGTTGACCAAAACGAAGGAACAACTAGTTTTCGCTCTTTGTATATTCCATCAGGGGGAAAAGCTGAAGCAATGGGATCTGCTTTTACAGCACTAGCAAATGATATAAGTTTTTTTGAATATAATCCTGCAGGAAGTTGTCAAATAGAAAACACCGAATTTTCTATATTTCATAATTCCTGGATTGCGGACTCCGCAGTAGAAACTCTTGCATTTACACAACGTTCGAACAATCTAGGATACGGGGCAGCTATAAAATGCTTTTATGTACCTTTTACCGAATATACTATTTTTGGAGAGCGTGTTTCAAAAGGCTATTATTCTGAAACAGTAATAACTCTTAATCTTTCGTACAATTTTTTTTCAGGGTATACATTTAAAGGATTGTGTATAGGTGGTAATTTTAAAACCGCTTTTAGGAGTGTTCCTAACTATGCGGACAATGATACCAATAAAATTATTTTAAACTCTGGAAATGAACAATCTGCCATTGCTTTTATAGGAGACGGAGGTCTTCTTGTACGTTTTAATGTTCTAAAATTTTATTCATCCCGAGAGCCTAATTTTAAAATCGGATTAGCCATACACAATGTAGGCATAGCTTTTACGGGGTTTTCAAAAAAAATTAAAATTGACGATCCGTTACCTTCGTATCTTTCTGCTGGAATATCTGCTTCTTTGATTCGACCCCTCACAATAGCTTTAGAATTTCAGCAACCCATACATTTTCAAAACCTAAAAGAATCTGAACAATGGGCAGCCTCAGCTGGTACCTCTGTAGTCATTACGCCTTTTTTTACGCTCTTGGGTGGTTTTTT
Source organism: Treponemataceae bacterium (assembly GCA_035647695.1). Classification (GTDB taxonomy): domain Bacteria; phylum Spirochaetota; class Spirochaetia; order Treponematales; family Treponemataceae; genus CETP13. The sequence goes on from DASRMY010000274.1 coordinate 1,088, forward strand.
ATTACGAGGAGCAAACCCTCGACTAACGATGGGGGCTGAACTATTGTTTTCTGATGTTATTTTTAACATAAACTACACTCTAGATATGACTACTTCGCTTGCTCCTATTAATAGAATTAGTCTTACTGCAAAAATAAATTTAGGCGATAGGGGAAGGGATGAATTACAAATAAAGATAGACACTCTTTATTCTATAGGGCTTTCCTTATATGCAAACGGAGATTTAGTAGAAGCTATAGATGTTTGGTCTCAAATTCTTGAATACCAGCCTCGCTTTGATCCTGCAATTGCGGGCATCGAATCGGCTCGATCTTCTTTAGAACTAGAAAGACGAATAAGTGAAGTACAAATGCTTGATTAAGATTTTGAGGAAAAAACTCTATAGTTCATCCACGGAAACAGACTATCTTGTCGTTCTATTCTTGTAAGCCATTCAGTACTCATCTCATTAGCTCCAAGATATTCAAACACTGTTGTAAAATTAGCAATACTCATACGAAAGCGTGTATCAGCAAAATTAGCATTGTGTGCAAGATGGACCATTTTTGCCCAATCGCCACTTTGTGCTATCATAATTTGTTTTGCCGCCAAATCAAGTGTTCGGGCTTTTAGACCTGTGTTTTCAGTAAAACGTGTGGCTAAATCTAACATACGTTCTGTCGCTTTTCGCACATAGCGCAACATCCAACTATTTGTGCTATCAAGAAGTTCATCTCCATAACCTCGCGGAGTTGTGGCACTTGCAGTTGGTTCTACAAGCGGTAAATTGTACTGGTTTTTAACAAGTGAAGAACAGCTTTTCAGCTCTATATCGTCGCGTTTAGCAGCTTGTCTAAAAACCTGCTCAAGCCACTCAACACTTTCATACCAATTATGCCCCAAGTCTGGCAAATAAAAAGTATCTACAAGAGAAACGTCTGTTTTGCATAGTTTTTCGGCTTCCCCAAGCTTTTTTGCCCGTGCATCAAGAAATGTAGTCGCATCTTTTACAACCTGCTTACTTGCAGCAATTGGATCATATGCTTTTTCTGCACTTTTTTTTCTTGTCCAGTACTTAAAACCTGTCTCAAAGCGTACACCATCTTTAAAAAGAATTTCTGAAAGATCTTTTGCTGATGCCTCATAGCCAATATCTCGCGCTTCACAACGGTATATATCATTATAAAAGAAATCATAGTCATCTGTAATATCAACACAAGAATCATAATTTCGTGCAAAAAGAGCTAGGTAATTTTTAGTTCGAACAGGAGAAAACCCTCCGTTTTTTGGAACAGGGTTTGCAAAAAGAAGTCCGTGGGT
>DASRMY010000275.1:0-5409 GCA_035647695.1 Treponemataceae bacterium
TCTAGAAGATGGTCAAATTGTAAACGAAGAAAATAAATAGTCTCTGTATTATTTAGCTTTTAATAGGTCTAAAAACAAATTATTGTATTCGCTCGCTATTTTTTCTTCTATGCTTCGCACTCCGCGTTGTCGAGCTTCGGAAACAGTATTGTGTGCCTCTCGTCCATTTATAGTATATGGTAAAACAACTTGCCCCGTGTTCACATTAAACAGTTCTGATTCTACTACAAATCGCACAAACTCATATTTAGCATTTGCAGACATATCTACTTCATGAAATGAAACTTGTGTCTTTACACAATACGGTATGTTTTGCTCTGCTATTGTTGATTCACTGAAATCTGATAATAATTTTGATTTAAAACCAGCCTGAGCTATTTGATTTGCAAAAGCTTGTGCAATACGCCCGCTCACATCGCCTGCAACATAAACACCAACTACAATTTTTTGAACCTCTCGTTGTGCAAGAACCTCTACAGCCTGTGCACTTTGGTAGCTTAAATCAATTTTTTTATAAAGACTTGGATGTACCACAGATAATATATCTATAAAAGGCTCTGTTTCCTGTGCCAAAGTTGCAGCATGTATCATGCTGTTAACTGCATCAAATGTTGCCTCATGATTTATTGCATATAAAATTTCAGAGTTTATAGCAGATTCATATTGTGCTATTTTTTCTGCATAATATCGCCCAGCTTCGTCGCGATTAACAGCTGCAACTGCATATACGGTACGATCACTGGCTGTCCACACCTCTTTGATTCTAATTCCTGCAATCTCATCTAAAACAGATTGTGTCGTAATACTTGCAGAATATGCACTTATAAGTTGTGTTTGTTTTTGTAAATTAACTCGTTCAGCTCCTGCTGACTCTAGTGTTTGGCGCGCTATTGTTTCTGCTTCTACACGCTGTTTTATAGATTTGCCCAATTGTGCTACTGCTTGGTTTTCAGCAGAAACCCTATCGTTAGCATATCCCACTGCAGCCAGCCAGTCACTATTAGGATACACAGTATTTACATTAATCACCCACTCTGGAGCAGTTTTTGAACTTCCATCTAAATGAGTATTTGTCACACATGAATTATATAAAAAAACAAATGCACAAAACAAACCAATACTTACAAAACTCTTTTTCATTTTACACATATACTCTCCATTATATTAGGTCGTCCATACTCTACCGCAACATTATTATAGGTGTATGTCTCAATAATATTCCCACTAGCTGAGTAATAATTAACAACTATAGTATATACATCCTCTGGTAACGTTATACCACCAACCCAAAAATTTGCAGGAAAAAAACGTGATGTTCGTAAATCTGCTTTTTCTGTCACCTCTACTGCCATAGCTGAAACAAAACGTATTAGATCACTAACATCTGAATCTACATTATTTGCGATTGCAGACGATGCTGTAGTTTTACTAACAGAACGCAACAAACTTTTTAAATAAAGTAACGCTTGTTTTTGCTTAAACGTATCTATTGCTATAGATTCTATACTTTCTATTTTTTCAAGTTTAGTTTTATCAACGAGATCACCATTTGCATTGCGTACAAAAACGCTGACAGACGTTATAAAGCTATTTCTTTTTTCCATCATTGGAATTTCAAACTTAAAATAATCATTAGTGTCATCATTAAAAAACCGAATGGTCTCAGCTCTTTTTTTTGGCGCAAGACCTGTTCCGCTAATAAAATTAAGCCGAACAAGTCCCCTGTCAAATGGTTGTAACTCATCTTCAAGCGACGATGGTTTTGAAAACGAATACAATTGCCTTTGGGTTAAAAAAGCTTGGTCAATATATTTTTTATCTACCTGAGCATTTCCTATATCACCGGTATCTCTATATAAAAGCATGCTCACATACCGTACTAAAGCAGAATTATGAAAATTAATTGTTGAGTCTGCAAGAGTAGAATCTATATGAAAATCATTGTTTGCAACATTTTTTTTGGCTTTTTCTATTGCATCCACATATGCCAGGGACATGACTTTTAGTTTATTGTTAAAACGCCGCACCTCAACTAAAGCCTCATCATATAATCCAAGATGCACATAATTTAAGGCCATAAAAAGATTTGTATAAATATTTTCATAATCTTCTCCAGGATAATCTACTAGAGAATCATTTATAATAAAAGAACTAAGAGTTTGAGTTATGCTTTTTGCATAATACAAGTCCATATACTTTTCAGCATCTATTAAATTTTTATTAGATTCTATCCAATTACCATCATAATGAGCAAGTAAGCCAGAATCTAAAGAATAGAGCACCACATCTTTTTCATTATATAAGCTTGCTTTTTTTGATTCTAATTCAAAAAGCGCATTTTTAAAATCGCCAGAATACATGTTTTGTTCAATAACAGCGTAATCTTTGACGGTAACACAAGAGGTTACCATCAAAGAAAGAGTTAGTATAAAAATAGTTACACGCTTTTTGAATACCTGCATTATTTGGTCCACTATCAGCTCATTTAAAATCGGGTTGAAGATCGTTTAATATATTTTTTTATATCAGTATTAGTTTCAAGCCATAGTTTACGATTTGTTTCAACATCTATTAACTCTGCATTGACATAATATGTACGGGTATATTTTCCGCCAATAGAATCTACAATTGTTTTCACAGAACCTATAAGCATAAAATCAGCGCCTATTTCGTTAGCAAGTCGTTTTGCAGTATCTTCGCTTGCCCATGCTTGTTGTTCTTCGCGCTCTTGTCTAATTTCACCGCGTTCATCCGAACTAGCAACAAATTCGACCTTGCCACTGTTTATAAGGGCTGACTCAAATTGTTTTGTGAGAATTGCCGTATCTATATGTTCATCACTTTGATTTCTAAAACTACCAACAATTACAACGGGCACTTTCCCGTAATCAAACGTATAGTTTGTTATAGCGCGAGCATTAACACATTTTGTAACTAAATCTTCAGCAACAATTCTAACATCAGTGTCGTTCCAATAACCACTTAAATCAGTAACCGTATCTGAATCTATACGATCAACCCTCGGATTAGAAGAACAAGCTGCCAGCATAAAAAATGCAAGACAAAACAACATTATAACACCGTTTTTTTTCATAATTTCTCCTCTTGAATACTAGATTCTAGCATTATACATAATTCGCAATAGTAGCTGTATACGTGTACAACAACTATTGCGTAAAAAAAGATACAAGAATAGCTGCATCTTGCTTAAGATTTTTTAAGCTGCAACTCTCGTTTGGTTGATGCATTGTTTCATCTAGTGTACTCCATACAACAGCATCAAAACCTGCATTACGTAAATAAGACGCAACCGTACCGCCACCTATCCCAACAACCTCAGCTTTTTTGCCCGTAACTTCTTTTATAGCAGCAGATAAGGCAACTACAACAGGAGCAGTAGGAGATGTCGAAACAGAACTCGCCGCCTGAGGTTCCTCGACGGTAACCGTTACTGTGTATTTTTGTTCGATTTTACCAATACGCTCTGTGATTTCTTTTCGAACCTCATCTAGAGTATAACACGGTAAAATGCGACAATCCATATAAAACACATCCTTACCTGGAATAATATTAATACTTTCTACATTAGCTTCTTTTTTGGTAGGTTGAAAAGTAGAGTGGTCGGGAGAAAACAATGCATCTTTTTTATTAAAAACACGTTCTAAATCATGCAAGCATAGTGCTAAATCACAACCCGCCAGCATTGCATTAATACCTTCGTTTGGCATCGAACCATGAGATTGCTTACCTTTAATCGTTATTTTTAACCATAAAAGATTCTTTTCGGCAATCTCTATACTTATGCCCTCTGGGTCACCTCCATCGGGAATAAGTATGAGGTCTTGTTTTCTAAACAAATTATACTCTGTTAGTAAGTATTGAATACCATAGACAGAACCACATTCTTCATCAGAAACAAAGAGCAGTTTGACAGTATAGGTTGGTTTTATATTATTTTTTATAAGGGCAAGAGAAGCAAAAACTCCAGCACAAAGCCCCTGTTGATTATCTTCAACTCCGCGACCATATATTTTGTCTCCATCGCGAACAAGCACCCAGGGGTCTGTTTTCCAATCTTCAAGGTCACCAGGAGGAACAACATCAAGATGGGCCATTACCCACATTGTTTTTTCATCGTTTTCCCCTTCGATTGTCGCTATTAGATTAGGTCTAATTGTACTACTCACCCGTGAATCTGGCGCATCAAAACGCTGTACATTATTTATTCCATTTTTCTCAAGCCATTTTTCAAGGGCAATACATTTTTCTAATTCGCCCTGCCCCCCGTTTTCAGGTGCCATAGCAGGAATAGATGTTAAAAGACGCTGCAACTCAACAATGTTTTCAGTTTGATTATCTATATATTTTGTTATCGTATGCATCATATAATGCTCCTTACATATTAGCTTGGTATGCTTTCCACGTTGTTGCTAATAAGGTATCAACATCTGAATACTTAGGCTCCCAGTTAAGGTATTTTTTTGCTAGCTCACTTTTTGCCGTAAGTTCTGCAGGATCTCCCTCACGACGACCTACATATTTAACATCTATAGGCTTACCTGTTATTTTTCGAGCACTTTCAATCATTTCTTTCACAGTTACCCCATTACCTGTTCCAAGATTAACAGTTACACTTTTATTATTTTTACAAATATATTCTAGAGCACTAACATGCGCACTAGCAAGATCTGATACATGTATATAATCACGAATACATGTACCATCACGAGTATCATAATCACTGCCAAAAACTTTTAGCTGTTTGCGTTTTCCGCACGCTACTTCCATAATGACAGGTAAAAGATTTGCTGGGTTTTGCTCCAGACCTGTAAGTTCTCCATCTGGATCATATCCTGCTGCATTAAAATAACGCAAGGCTGCATATTTTATTCCCTTTAATTGGTCGTACCAAGTCATAAAGCGCTCAATTTCTAATTTTGTAAAACCATAATAATTAATGGGTTTGGTTGGATGGTTTTCATCGACTGGTAAATAGTTAGGGGAACCAAATATTGCCGCACTAGATGAAAAAACCATGTTTTTACAACAATATGTACTTGCTGCATTTAAAATATGTAATGTTCCTGTAATATTATTAGTAGAATATTTTTCAGGAATAATCATTGATTCACCAGCCGCTTTAAATGCAGCTAAATGAACAAATGCATCAAAGCCTTTGGCAAACACCTCATTAAGATCTTCTTTTATTAAGATATTTCCATATATGAATTCATTTTGTTCAAAAAGATTTTCCCGTAAACCTGAAGATAAATTATCAAAAACAGTTACTTTATAATTTTTTGCCATTAATGCTTTTACAACATGACTACCAATATATCCTGCCCCGCCTATTACTAAAACGTTCACTAAGACCTCCTGTATGAGCATATAGTATATATAGTTTAATAC
>DASRMY010000276.1:0-8451 GCA_035647695.1 Treponemataceae bacterium
ATATAATCTCGTAATCCACCTGAACGACGTGGATGTCGTAGTCGTCGCAGTGCCTTTGCTTCTATTTGTCGTATTCTTTCACGCGTAACATTAAAATAAAGCCCTACTTCTTCTAGTGTAAGTGAATAACCATCATCTAGGCCAAACCTCATTTTTAGGACTTCTTGTTCTCTAGGAGGTAATGTTGAAAGAACTTCTTGTAGGTGCTCTTGTAAAAGTGTATAGGCAGTTTTGCTTGCAGGGTTTTCAACCTCTTTGTCTTCAATAAAGTCACCAAGCAAAGAATCCTCTTCCTCGCCAATGGGTGTTTCTAAGGAAATTGGCTCTCGTGCAACATTTTTGACCTGTTTAACTCGTCCAGTAGGCCAGCCTAATTGTTCTGCAATTTCTTCATCTGTAGGTTCACGTCCCAGTTTTTGCATTAACTGTCGTTGTTCACGCACAACTTTATTGATTTGTTCTATCATATGCACAGGAACACGAATTGTTCTTGCTTGATCGGAAATACTTCTCGTAATGGCTTGGCGTATCCACCATGTAGCGTAAGTAGAAAATTTATATCCTTTTCGGTATTCAAATTTTTCTACAGCCTTTATGAGTCCTATATTTCCTTCTTGTATTAAATCAAACAATTGTAAACCGCGATTTGTATATTTTTTCGCAATTGAAACTACAAGTCGAAGGTTTGCATTGATTAGTCTATTTTTAGCAGTTTCCATCATTTTTCTTCCGCGAATGATTTCTTTTGCCATTTCTAGTATTTCATTAACATTATCTTCAAATTCGAATTCAAGATATCGTAGTTTTCGATCAATTTTTTGTATTTGTGTAAAAATCTCACGAATTTCATCTGCTGGGATACCAAGGTCTTCTTCAAGTTTTACTCGCTCTGACTTCAAAGCTAATTTTCTTCCAAGACTTCGTAGATCCCCAAAATCACCAAGACGTATTTCTCTTGCTTTTTGTTCTTGTCGATGACGAAAATCATGAATCTTATTCGTTGTATTAATAAAACAATCAGAAAAGTTTTCTATTTCTTCTGATTGCATATCTATGTCTTGCAGATATGGTACTATTTTTGTACGCATTTTAACCAGTTCATCATTATCAAAAATATTACTTGTAGGATCAGCCTCATAAAGTTTCTTTTTTAATTGAACATAGTTTTTTATATCTTCTTTATATGGGCGCAGTATATCTATATATGCTGTTCGAAGGCGGCGTTTTTCAGCCATTTCTTCGTTAGCTTCTTTGCGTGGTTTTCCACCTTCACTTGGGTCAATTCTTGTATCAATTTTCTGCAAAATTCTATCAAATTCAAGGATTATCATCCCCGAATGTTTGATAACACCTTTTATAATGTTTTCCCCATCTTCCATTCTTTTAGAAAGAATTACTTCTTGTTCTGCGGTAAGAAGGTTTTCTTTTCCAATTTCACGTAGGTATAATCGAATTGGATCATCACCTCCAGATTCTTTTTCGTTATATACAAGACGTTTACGCTCTACCACTTTTTCAATCTTTGGTTTGATCGGTTTTTTTGCTACAGGCAATACTGGTTCTTTGACATGATCAGAAGACTTGTTTTTATTAGTATCCTCTTCTTTTTGTAATTCATGATTGGGCTTTTCTCCAACTAGTTTTGTCACTGCAGGATCCAGTTTTTTGTCTATCATTAATTGGTATCCTTTAAAGATTTCAATTCAAAATCAATGTTCATTTTCTCATTGACTAATGTTTCAAGCTTCTGCTGTTCATCTAACGTAATAGGATTAGACTGACGAATTGTATTCATAATACTCTCCCTTTTTCTTAAAAGGCTGTTGTTTCGTACCAAGTTAATACTATCTTGTATGGTCTTTTGTGAATTAGTTAAAAATTCACCTGATGTAACGGCTGATGCAACCATTTGTTGAATTTCTGGTCTACATCGAGCCAGAATATTTTCATAATTGAGAGCATCATCTCTATAACATTCTTCAAGAGCAATGAACATTTCACGGGCAACTATATCATCAAAATCTTCGGCTATAAGAGAGTTTCTCATTAGAGAGTAAGAGTCAAGGTTAGCAATTACAGCTAGTACAGCGCGTGTTTCAGCGTTTGGTTTAATAACCGGTACTTTATTTTTCGTTTGCAAATTGGTACTAGACCTACTTATTCTTTTTGATGCAGCATCGCGGTTAAGATAATCTGCACGTACAGCTTTTTGATTAAGACTAAATTTTTGGCACAATAGTTCAAAGCATGATTCTTTTTGTACATCGGATTTTAGCACGTCAATATATTGAAAAAAGTGAAGCATAGCTTTGGTTTTCCCTTCGGGTGAATTAACCATATATTTTTCTGATAAAATCTTCAACAAATAATCATTATCGAATATAGCACAATCTACATAATTCGTCAATGTTTCAGCTCCATATCTATGTAAAATCTCTGCAGGATCCGTTTTTTCCTCAAATTGAATGATTTTTACTGAAATGTTTTGTTGTCTACATGCATAAATAGCTTTTTCTGTAGCTGTCTGACCAGCATTATCAGTATCAAATGACAAAATTATTGTATCCACAAAAGGACCTAACATTTTTATCTGCTCTTCAGTTAAAGCAGTTCCAAGGGGAGCAACAGCAATTTCAATTCCTGCTTGATGATAGGCTATTACGTCCATATAACCTTCACAAATAATAACCTTTTTAGATTTTCGTATCGCTTGCCTAGCTAAATGAAAAGCATAAAGTTCTTTTCTTTTTTTGTATTGTTTCATTTCACCAGAATTAAGATACTTAGGCCCTGTTCCGTCAATTAGGCGACCACCAAAAGCTACTACTTCTCCTCTGCGATTAGAAATAGGAAACATCAAACGGTGTGCAAAAAAAGATACATCCTGGTTTTTTTTCGAGAAGAGACCAGAATTTGCTAAAAATTCATGACTATAATTTTTTTCTATAAAGAACCTTTTTAGCCAATAGCGATCTCGTGGTGAATAACCGAGTTGAAATTTTTCTTGAATATCTTCACTTACTCCTCGTTTTTTAAGATATGTACGAGCTGCGTTACCAGTTTTGGTTGATGTTAGAAAATATCTATAAGTTCCTGCAAGTCTTGTATATAGTTCAATATATAAGTCTTTTGAATCATCTTTTGGCTCAAAGTTTTCTGGTACATTACCATCATAAATAATTTCAACGCCAGCTTTTTTTGCTAAGGCTTTCACAGCTTCTACAAATGTACATTTTTCTATTTCCATATAAAATCTAAGAAGACCACCACCTGCTCCACAACCAAAACAGTGGTACATTTTTCTATCTGGGAGAACATGAAAAGAAGGAGTTTTTTCACTATGAAAAGGACAACAGCCCCACCAGTCATCACCACCTCTTCGCTCTAGTCGTGCATATTCACTTACCAATTCAACTATATCTATGCGTTGATTTACCTCGTCGATGGTTGCTGCTGAAATCCTTGCCATTATTTACCACCAATAGGGTTTGTATTAACATCATTAATAATTTCTTTATGCTCATCAAAATCATGTGTAAAAACATGGATTCCCTTTTCAGCATCAATTAATCTAAAAAAATAGTAATTTGTTTTTGCAGGTTCTACTGCAGCTTTAATTGTAATTAAGCCAGGATTTGAAATAGGACCTGGAGGAAGCCCTGCCCACTTATAAGTATTATATGGATTGTCAATTTTTGTATGGGCATTTGGTCCTACGGTTGTAATAACTTCTGGATGTGGTTTAGCATAAATTTCTGTTATAATGTACTCTACAGTTGCACAAGAATATAGCCCTATATTGTAATTAAGCCTATTTGTAAAAACACTTGCGATTAGAGGAGCTTCTTTTTTTACCCGATACTCTTTCTCTATAATAGACGCTAATATAATAGTAGCAAATATATCTTCAATTGTATTTTCTGATAAATTTAGTAAAGATTTTGTTTTTTCAAAAAAAGTATCAACCATAAGTTTTACAATAGTGTTCGAATTCATATTTTCTGTTAAAAAATAAGTGTCTGGAAATAAAAAGCCTTCAAAATTTTCTGCTGGAATACCATACAATTTTAATAGTTTTTTGTTTGTTGCAGCAGATCTAAATTCTTTTAAGGTGGTTATTTTATTTATTTCAAGAAGTCTACCAATTTTAGAAATTGTCAGCCCCTCAGGAATATTTATTTTTATATATTCTTGTACACCAGAATTTAAAACCTGTATTATTTCAGATATACTCATAGAATTATGTAGAGTGTATGTACCTGCTTTTAATATAAAATCGTTAAATCGCGCATACAAATACAAGACAGTATCATTTCGAATAATATTATTATCTACTAATTCTTTAGCTACTCTACGTGTAGTTGCTCCTGATGGAATTGTGATTTTGTATGTTATTTCATTAGACCTGTTTTTATGAGTAGCAACAGGTCTAAGCAGAAATATGTAAAATAAAACAATCATTAAAAAAAATAATACAATACAACTAATACATATAGTTACTACATTACGTATTTTCATTAAAAAAGTTTTCCGCCTCATCTATGGTCATAGAATTATAAATATAATTTTCAACTTTGTTTCTAAAGCTTTCAATTTCTTCAGGTAATAGCGAATCATGTGTTCTAAAAAAAAGAGCTATTTTTCTTAGTTCTAAATCAGAAAAATGGTATACTAACCCTGTTTTATCTATCAAATTATAATTTCCCTATCTTCAATCGCCAAATGAACTCTTAATACACCCCCTGAAGCATAATCTGCATACCATTTTGCAACTTCAAGTATACCAAATAATTTTTCATCATTATACGCAGGCTCATGATGAAACAAGTATAGTTTTTTGATATTCCATACAATTGCAAAATCTATTGCATAACAAAAAGTTGAATGTCCCCAATTTTCTTTTTCTAAAGCTTCTTCTGCAGTGTATTGGGCATCGAGAAGTAAAACATCAGCATTACTAAAAAAAGCTATGTTTTCTGGGGTACGCTCAAAATCTTTTTGTTGCAATTCAACATCACTTGCATATATAAACTTATGTCCATTCTCAGAAAATGCATATGAGTAAGAGCCTCCTGGATGGCACATTTGTTTACTTGTTACAGAAATATTATCAACTATTTCGTAAGGTTTTGAACTTTCAAAAAGTATATACTCAATTTCTTTTGTAAAAGAGGTGTCCATTTCAACTGGAAAAAAAGGGGATTTCATTTGTTGTTTTAAATATTCACTCATATTACTAAAAGATGAATAAAATTTAAGACAAGAACTTAGATTATACGCAGGGTCAAAAAAAGGGAGCCCTTGTATATGATCCCAATGAAAATGTGATAAAAAAATATGAAATGTTTTGTCGTTTGATGATAGATGAGTTTTACCACAAGATCGCATTCCTGAGCCGCAATCTATAATAATTGTTTCATTTTTATTTGTTGTAATTTCAATGCATGGAGTATTGCCACCAATTGTCCCATACAGCCAATCTGGAAGTGATGCGATAAACTTTTGACGAGAGTTATTATCTATAACATTTTCTGGTTGAATACGCTGTATTACGGCATTTAGTTTTGAGCGTACTTGATCAGGAGAAATAGGTGTTGGATGTGATCCTCTTACACCCCAAAACTTAACTTTCATTTTAGGATCCTCCATATGTGTCTATAGTATAACGCAAGATTTCTATTGAATCATATTCATTTACAATTTTTTCTATTTTTTTAGCTGAGTATAATGTTCCTTCATTTATACCTGGACATTCTTTTTGTTCATTTTCCCAAACTTTTTTATCTTTTAATAAAAAGGGCCAAAATGGATACGTTTTGCATTGTACTGGTCGTGCATCATAGGCCATACATCCCTTATTCCATAAAATACAATCATATTTCTTTGTTTCTTTAAGAGACAATACAATTGTATTATCATGGTATGGCACCCATCGACAGTATTTTTTTATAAAAACGTCTGCTTTTAAAGCAAAATATTCACACAGATTTGTCAAATCTTGTTTAGAAAGGTATACAAACCCAGGCTCATCACAGCAGCAATGAGAACATTGTTGACATTTAAATTTTAATCCATGTGCATAAAAAGGTGTTGCCATAGGCTTACTCCTGATAAAAAAAAGGTGCTGAAATTGCTTCAGCACCTTTAAGTGGGGAGAGAAGGATTCGAACCTTCGAAGGCGGAGCCAGCAGATTTACAGTCTGTCCCTTTTGACCACTCAGGAACCTCCCCCAGTTATGTTCATTATACTAAGCCAACTTAGGGATTCGAACCCTAGACCCCGAGATTACAAATCACGTGCTCTGGCCAGCTGAGCTAAGTTGGCATAACGAACGATTACCAGTATATACTTTAGCTATTTTAAGGTCAATATGTTTTTTCTAAAAAAACAAAATAAATTATACATTTAAATAAAGGGGTATATAGTTATCTTTTATTACTCTATGCCAGGAGTATTTTTTTCGTGTGTGGAGTGCTCCTTTTTTTGCTAATTTTAAAAACTTTTTTGGATTTCGTATTTTTTTAGTAGAAAGTTTTAAGATAATTGTTGCCAAATTGTCTGCAGTATTTTTTTTATATACATATCCTGTTTTTCCATGTATAATTTTTTGCAAGCCTCCTGCTGCATGCGCGATTGGAATAGTTCCAAATAGTTGTCCTATAAAATCTTCTAAGCAACAAGGTTCAAAATAACTGGGAAGCAGTAAAAAATCGGCTACAGCGACACATTGACGTGCTATAGAGCGATCATATCCCTTAAGATAGAGGAAGCGGCCTGCAAATTGTTTTGCAAGTTGTATACACTTTTTTTCAAGATCTGTAGAACCTTGGCCTATAATTAAAAATCGTATATTGCTTGTTTTTTCTAATGTTATTTTTGCTGCTCCTACAAGCACATCAATTCCTTTTTGTTCTACAAGTCTGCCATGAAATGAAAAATAAACGCAGTTTTTAGTATGGTTTATTGTCCCGTACTGACATATTTGGTCAGGATTAGTTGGTAAATAAACTGTAGAATTGTGTGGACTTTTATAGTAGTTAATAAATTTTTGTAATGCTAATCTTTTTCCACTGAAATCTCCTTTTTCAGGGTTGTATGGAAAAGGCAAAAGGGATTTATTTATATCACTAGGATTGTATTTTTCATAGTCTATACCGTTTGTAATACCTTTTATACTAACCTTTCGTTTCGCAAACTCAGCAGAAAGACCACCTGAGTTTTTGTTTTTTGGGTTAACTAATTCTTTAGCATACCAAGGAGACACCGTTGTATATAAGGCGTATTGTGTAGAAAGTAACAAAGGTTCAACCCTGCCATTTAAAATAGCATGTGTAAAATTGTTTTCAGCGAGACCAGTAAAATTAATACCATCAATAAGAGAAAATGTATGATGGTATCCCCTTCCTGCGTTATGGATAGTTATTATAAATGAAGCCTTTTTTGTTATTTGTTTATATTTATTTTTTTTATGTGCTAAAAAAGGAATAAGAGCAGTCGCAGCATCTTGACAATGAATAATGTCAGGATATTGGCCTGTCTGTATACTGTAATTAAGAATTGATGTTTGAAAAATCATATTTAAAAGGCTGGCATCTTTATGACCTTCACCTTGCTTGTGTTCAGGTTTTAAAGCCTCATCAAGAGCTGTATAAGTATATACACCATTTTTTTGCGTAAACAAAGAATTAATAACAAAAATAATTGTTACCGTGCCTGAATATGCGCGAGCAAAATTTACACTATGTTTTTTATTATTAAAAGTAAAACTCCAACTAATATTTGAAATAGTTTTAAATTCTTTTACCGCATTAAGATTTGTGCATCCATAGAACGGAATAAAATGTGTTACATTTGCACCAATATCCACAAGACCTTCAGCAAGAGAAGTGCATACATTTTTTACACCTCCTGCTTCAGCTATTCCCGCATATTCACGACTAATTTGCCAAATATTCATGTTTCTAACTGTAGTCTTGTTTAAAGAAGGCATATGTTCTCCTTTTATTGGTTTGGTAAAAAGTCTGGTCGAAGCTCTCTGGTCGAACCTAAATAACAATGTATGGGTTTTTTATCAAGATACGTTGTTACCAATACACGTATAATTGATGTCAAAGAATTTGTAATTTCTGGTTCAACTGAACAAAATAATGCTGTTGATTTTCCATATCCTGCTTGTCTAAGTGCAGCAGCTGGGTTTAACTCAGTTAAATCCTTTGTCATTGTAAATTGAATTGAAATAATATCAGATTCAATTATATTGTTTTTTGTGTATAGTTCTGTAGTAAGTTTTTTAACTGCTAATAAAATAGAATCTTTTGTGTTTTGCGCATCTATTGCGCCTCGAATAGCGTATATCCTTTTATCCATGTCTTTTTATATTACGCTCCCCCAAAAAAAATGTCAATGTGAAATAAAACTAATAAAGGTTCCTATTAAAGCATTTATTATAC
>DASRMY010000277.1:0-4183 GCA_035647695.1 Treponemataceae bacterium
ACTATACATTATTTATTTATTGCGGGCAAGCAATAGACTTTTAAAAACGAACAGCTTATACTTATATACATGAGTCAAAAAAAACACAACAATGATGAAACCATAATGATGGAAAAATTGATAGAAAAAGGTTTAAAAGAACTTTGTCACGTTGCTATTAGTATTAATGACCCAATCCTTATGGAAGATTTTTTTAGATGCCTTTTTACTCCTGCAGAAATAAAAGATATTGCTAAACGTTGGCTTTTGGTTAAAGAAATAGATAAGGGAACAACACAAAGAGACATAGCTAAAAAATTTAAAATTAGTTTGTGCAAAATTACCCGAGGTTCGAAAGAATTAAAAAAAGAGAATAGTGCATTTCGAAAAATGCTTAATAGTGTGTGACAACCATCGCGTGGTAAACGATGGTTGCTTATTAGCTTATTTTAATAACACAGCAATTTCTGCCCGTTGCCACCGCACTGCAATGTCATAAGGTGTTTCGCCAGAAATATTTACCTGTGTTCGGTCAATGCCCATTGAAAGTAATTGCTTTACAGTTTCAACATCAGCGTCCCGTGCTGCATAATGAAGTATTCCTTCACCAGTCATATCTGTAAGGTGTGCACTTGTTTGTACAATGCTATTAAGTATGTCAGCATTATGTTTTATGGCATATGAAACAGCACATTCTCCAGAATTATCAGAAATATATGGATCTGCACCATTCTTTAGCAATATATGTGCTGCCTCGTTTTTATTTGCTTTAGTAGCAAGCGCAAGGGGTGTTAGGCCAATGCTGTTTCTTCTATTTACAGGATATTTTTTGTTAAGAAGTATTTGTAGTGTGCTTATTGAAGCATTATTGGCAACAGCTATGTGAATTGGTGTATTTCCATCAGAGTCTGATAAATTTATATTATCTCCTAAAACCGCATTAATAACATCCTGGTTTGAGTTAAGCACCAGTACAAACGGTGTTTCGCCGTATGAGTCCCGAGAAAGCGGGTTTCCACCTGCTTGACGAATAAGTGTTATTAATGCAATGTTTTCTGTTGTTGCCGCAGCATGATACGCATTACGGCCGTACATTTCTTGAATCATAGGAGAAGCACCACGTTTTAATAGAATTTTAACAAGTTCAATTTGGTTAGCCTGTATAGCATCAATTAAAGGTGTGCGTCCAGTAGCATCTGCTGTATTTATGTCAGCATTGTTTGTTAGTAAAATATTTACGAGAGCAACTTGACCAGTTGAAGCTGCTTCATGAAGTGGGGTTTTACCTGATATATTTTGTACATTTATTGCAGCTCCATTACGTATAAGGGTTAGTATGGCGTCATCCGCATTATGACTAATACAAGCATGCAGAGCTGTGTTTCCAAGGTAATCTCGTGAATTAATATCAGCGTTGTTTTTAAGCAAAAGTTCAATTGTAGAAGGATTATTACCTTTTATTGCAAAAAACAAAGGGCTTTCACCATTAGTGTTTTTAACATTAGGCTTTGCACCCTTTTCGAGTAAAACAGCAACCGAATCATTTAGTTTCCACTCGCACGCATAGTGAAGTGGTGTATTACCAACGCCATCTGAGGCTTTTATAATTTCAGAGGTAAGCAGCCAATCTTGAACTTCGCCTCCTGATGTTAAAGCTAATCGTAATGGCGAATAGTTTTCTGTGTTTGTTGCAAAAACATCTGCTTGTCGTATAAGTAAAAGTTCTCCAACAAAACGTGAATTTTGTTGGATTGCAAGATATAAAGGAGAATCACCATTACGGTTTCGTGCATTTATCTCACTACCTGCCTTAATAAGGTAATTAATTTGTGCTTTTGGTGCATTATGTAAAATTGCGATATGAAGTGGTGTGTTCCCGTATGAATCGCGAGAGTGCAAACTATTACCATCAAGAAGTTGTTTAGTAACCTCTTCATTCGATTCTAGAGCTCTAGAAAGAGGAGTGTTCCCTTGCATATCTTCGGCATGAATATCAGCACCAAGACTAGAATAAAAAGCTATTTGTTCAGGTTTTTTTTGTTCAACAGCTAAAGCCAAAGGAGTTACACCATTTTTATTGCGCTCATTACAGTCTGCACCTGCTTTTACTAATTTTGATAACGTGTCTACAGAGGCAGATGTCATAGTTGCTATATGTAAAGGAGTGTCACCATATAAATCTTTTGCATTAACATCAGCTCCGTACGAAATAAGAATGTCATAAATTTCATTTCGCTGTTCTTCAGGAGATAAAATTAACAAAGCAGTTTTATTCATACTGTCACGAGAATCTACATCACTGCCTGCATCTAACAATAGTTTTAAAATATGCACTTGTCCGTATCTGACCGCCTCATGCAATGGAGTAGAGCCTGAAATATCTTTAGCATTCGTTGCTGCCTTGCGCTCTAGTAAATATGTTACAATACCACTGCTTCCTGTAATGGTAGCTATATGAAGTGGTGTTTGACCTTCATCTAAACGTAATGATGGGCTGCGCGTTTTTATAGCATCTTCAAAATAACTAAATGTACCACGTATAGGATTTGCATCTGCAAGAATAAGGCTAGCAGCAATTTTTATAGACGAAAGACTTGATGCGTTTTTATAGGCAAGATGAAGTGGTGTTAAACCGTGATTATCTTTTATTGAAAGAGGAATACTTTGTTTAATTGCAAAAGAAACCGCTTCTATGTTTTCAGTTTTTACAAGAAAATGTAAAAGTGATTGACCTGAAGCATCTGTTTTACTACCTGTTTGGGTATTAATTATCGCAGGATAAAAAGCCATACCCTTTTCGAGTGCAAGTTTTAAAGATGTATCACCTTTTCCATCTTTAGCAAATAGTGCATTTGAAATAGGTGCTAACAAACTAACAACATCTATCGAATCTTTATGAATTGCTGCGTGTAAGGCCGTTTCACCCAAATTGTTTTTAATAGATACATCAGCACCTTTGTAAAGTAAAAAGCTAGCAAGTTCGCTATTAGAAGCTTCTGCTGCCATATGTAAAGCAGTATTTCCTGTAGAATCGATTTCATCAATATCAATTTTCGATTGAAATAGAGCCTCAATCTCTGTTGTGTTTCCATCTTGAATGAGTTCTTGAAGGCTACGCTCTTTTTCAATCTCTTTTGGTGTTGAATTACAAGCTATTAAAAAAAAGCTTATACTGACTAGTATTATAGCCCAATTTGTTTTATGCATACTATTTACTCCCTGTTTACCTATTACCTTATATTATCGAAAGAATTGGCACCAATGTTAACTTATAAATTGCAACTATGACAATGGTGAGATTGACAGATATAGCTGAATTTGATAGCATATCGCCATTGTTATCGGTACGAACTGATACATTATAACGGACAATAGCGCAGCTGGTTAGCGTACAAGTCTGGGGGACTTGGGGTCCCGGATTCGAATTCCGGTTGTCCGATACACGCCTTATAATTACTTACTCAGTAGTTATAAGGCTTTTTTTTACGTACGGTAGACAAGCAAATAAAAGGCTATTAAAATGCAGCTGCACTATAATACAAAAAATAGTGCTCATAAATTTCTATCTGTTTCAGCCGGAGTCGGCTATGTTATGCAGGTTAATTAAATGTCAGGCATACGACTTTTGGTCATAAAAAAAGGAGATAAAATGAAAAATATTTTAGAAAAGATAAAAAATGTAAATGCTGTGATTATTTTTATTGCCATTGTTGGTTTTTTACTATTTTTTATTATTGGTGCAATTATTAGTTTTATTCCAAGAAGAAGTTCGAATGTTGTAAGAATCGTTAATAAGGAAGATTCTCAAGAAATAGTACAAACAGTAAAGTTTCAAACAGTAATTAAAGATTATATTGTTTTTTCACATAATAGTAACTCTTTGTATCGTGACAAAAGGGTAGATTTAGAGTTTTCAGGTTTAATGGAAAAGTCATACAATAATACGGCGAGAGTCAATTTCTCGTTTATTTCAATGGATACCCAAAAAGAAACCTTGTTACTAAAAAATAATGCGTTAATTATATCATATAAGCTATGCAATGATATGTTTTTAAATAACAACAAAACTATTAGTAAAAACATTTATGCAATAGTTCTTAGTGATTCAAATCAAGATCAAAAACTGAACGCTGATGACAGAATTGATTTGTTTATTTCTGACTATAATGGATTAAATATAAAAAACATATGTTCTGATATTTAT
>DASRMY010000278.1:0-6067 GCA_035647695.1 Treponemataceae bacterium
ATAATAACAATTTCACAAGAATGTTACCAGACAAAACGTAAAGAGAGGGTTTATGAAACGTATTTTCTTATTTCTATGTACAGCTTTGTTGCTTTGCACACCGTTTTTTGCACAAGACATAGATGGTCCCGATACCACAACACAGGGAATTGATGACACATATGTATACAAAATCAACCAAATTGGAGATCAATTTATTGAATTAGGAATTACTATTGATGTACCAATACGCCCAAGTGCATCGCAACTAAAAACTGGTGGAGCAGGAACAATAGGATATCAGCGCTTTATTGCTGATTCACTGGCTATCGGTGGAAATGTCAGCTTTGCTTATTCTAAAACTATTGGAAGAAATATTTTTTATTTTGTACCCATGATGGCAAAAATAAGCTATCAGTTTTCAACTGGAAAGTTTGAATTTCCTATTTCACTAAACATTGGTGGTTCATTTGAAAATTATATTGGCCGCTCTTATTTTGGGCTCACTATAAAGCCCGAAATAGGTGCATATTGGAGATATTCTTCTGATTGGTCTTTTGGCCTCCATTCAGGAGTATATATTATGCCCCAATGGTATAAAGATAGCAGTGACAACTACACAGGCATTATTACTGATATAGGACTTTCTGTTCGCTATCACTTTTAATGTAAAAAAAAAATTCAGCGGAGACAATGCATGACACATACAAAACTAACTACAACACAAGCAAAAAAAATATTGGCTACTTCTTTTTTAATTATACTTTTTTGCTTTACAAGCTGCGATCAAGCCCCTATTTTTTCAGCAATAAATAAAGAAATAGAACTTGAAGAAGCTGTTATAACAGGAAATGTTTTTTCAATGATAGAAATAAGCGGAACATTATACACTGCAAACGGCAGAATCTATTCAAAAAACACATCTGATATACGCGGTTGGACCGAACACTCAAAACCTTCAGGAAGAGTAACAAAAGTTGCTAAAAAGGACGACAATTTATATGCCCTTGTTGAAGAAACAGGAAATACAACCGTATACCGGCACGATAAAACAAGCAGCCCTTGGACGAGTACTGAAGAAGAATTTCCAGCAACACCATTAACAAAGTGCACTGCAGAGGGCAATGATTATAGTGCAAGTGAAAAAACTATCAAAAAAGGTACTAACGTAGTATATACTGCTAACTCTACAATTCATGCAATCGCTTATTCTGACAACACCTTCTACATAGCAACAGAAATCGGATTAGAACAAGCTACGTTAGAAACTGATGGTACTCTTTCTAAAGTTTCTATTTCTAGTCAAGCAGAAAGCTTACTTGGCTCATACCCCATTCATGGAGTTTGGATATTTGGTCATGGCATATATGCATCAAGCATAACAAAAAATTCAAGAAACAACGGACTTTGGGGATACTATACTGACCGCACTTCATGGAATAGAGAGTAATAAGCACTTTTTATGGATTTATTTGACGACACAAACAATCGCTGTAAAGAGCCTCTTGCCTCACGCATGAGACCTAGAAATCTTGATGAATATATAGGTCAAGAACATATCGTTGGAAAAGGCAGGCTTTTACGACGTGCAATAGCAGCAGACCAACTAACAAGTGTCATTTTTTACGGACCTCCAGGAACAGGCAAAACAACACTTGCCCGAGTTATTGCAAATCATACAAAAAGTCTTTTTATTACCTTAAATGCCGTGTTAACTGGTGTACAAAATATTAGAGATGCAATAAAAACCTCTACAGAACAATATAAATTATATGGCAAACGCACAATTTTATTTGTTGACGAAGTACATAGATGGAGCAAAAATCAACAAGATGCACTTTTACCCTGGGTAGAAAACGGAACCATTATTTTAGTTGGTGCAACAACTGAAAATCCTTTTTTTGAAGTTAATAAAGCCCTTGTAAGCAGAAGTCGTGTCTTTCAATTACATCCTCTTACGCAAGACGATTTATCACAAGCAGCGCATAATGCCTTAAAAGACAAAGAACGCGGATATGGAAGGTGGAAGGTAGAATTTGAACACGGTGCCCTTGAACACCTCGTACATACCGCCAATGGAGATTGCAGAAGCTTATTAAATGCACTAGAACTAGCTATAGAAACAACTCCTGAAAAATGGGATCCCAAAGCCCACCCCTGTTCGCCACCAGAAGGCACTACCATTTTTATAGATCAAAAAACAGCAGAAGAAAGCATACAAAAAAAAGTAGTGCTCTATGACCGCGATGGTGATTATCACTTTGACATTATTTCTGCCTTTATAAAAAGCCTTAGAGGACGAGATCCAGATGCAGCCATGTACTGGATGGCACGAATGCTTTCAGCTGGAGAAGATCCACATTATATTTTTAGACGGATGCTTATTTCAGCATGCGAAGATACAGGACTTGCAGATCCTCATGCCTTAGGTGTTGTAGAAAGTTGCGCTGCCACCTTCGATAGAATAGGCTTACCCGAGGGTCGCTTCATGCTAACACAAGCAGCCCTTTATTTGGCAACAGCACCAAAATCTAATAGCGCTCTGTGCTTTTTTGATGCATTAGATGCAGTAAAAAAAGAAAACGCCGAAGTTCCAAATCACTTAAAAGATCCTGGACGAGATGCACAGTCTCTTGGACATGGCAAAGGGTATATGTATCCACATGCCTATAAAAATCATTGGGTTGCACAGCACTATTTACCCGATAGCCTAGACGGTAGAGTTTTTTATAATCCTTCAAGCCAAGGCTACGAAGCTACAATTCAAAAAGACGTACTGAGCCGCCGTGAAATTCTAATAGCAACTCTATTAGAGCGTTCAAACGCCCAAGAGAACTTTGACATACCCTCGGCTATAGAGCATTGTTTTTATACAAGTAAAAATAAAGATGAAAATAATTTTAGACAACAAACTGACTCACAACAAAAAAATGCCCTTATGCAAATTCGTGATACTTGTATACATTTGGCTGACATACAAAAAAATGATCGTTGTTTAATTTTAAACGCTGATGACGGATTGTTTTTATGGGAAGCATGCCGTGCATGTAAAGATGGGGCAACGCTGGGACTTTGCAAAACAGAAAAAGGCATACACAACCTACAACAATATGCCTGCACCCTTGGCGATTTTGACCATCCTTTTATTATGCCTTGCGAAAATTTAACACAAAACATTCAAAACAATGCACTGCTAAAAGACATCCAGTTTGAAAAAGTTTTATGCCGCAACCCAATAGCTACTGCAAAAGATATTGATGCTTTTGCACAAACATTGAAGACTCTAAAAGAAGAAAATTTTTTTTTAGAGTCTTCAGATAAAAAAACTCGCCTTGTACTTACACAAGATATTTTTCAACACACACAACGCCTTTCAAAGCTTATCAACACTGATGTGGCAAAAACTATATTAGACGCTGAAAACGAATTCTACACTACTTCTACGCCACGATTTACTTGGAACGAAAATGATGTACAAACCATGCTAAAAAATTATGGCACAGTACACATGCACGTTTTGCACATTAAAAAAAACCGTCTCATACAAACAGATGAAATTAACCGCTGGCTTAATCCTAGCTCTCCTTACGGCAAACACCTTCTCGATACAGTAGGTGAAAAATGCTTAAAAAAATTTCAGCAAACATTAGTACATGAAGCAAAAAAAACATTTTTTGAGTGGGAAACAAAAAGCGCTGTTTTTATTATGCATGTAAAATAACACACCTATTTGACAGATTCAGTCTAATTCGCTATTCTACTAAAAGACAAACTGCACCAACCACTATTACGATAGGGGAAGGGTAAAGAAACAGCTTGTACAAAGTTGAACACTCAACTGCGGATACCGCACAAGCACGCAAATTTAACGTACGCGTCGGTTTTGTTTAAATCATACCATATTTATTATTCTCACGAGGTCTTTACATGAAAAAAGCAAAGGCATTTTTGCAACGAAAAAACATTAATGTTTCGTTACAACGCTACGGAATTGATGCTCTTGGAGCAATGGCTCAAGGATTGTTTGCTTCTCTTTTGATGGGAACAATTCTTAAAACAATTGGACAGCAATTTGATTGGGAGATTTTTATTACCATTGGAAATTTTGCAACGCAGGTTACAGGCCCTGCAATGGCAGTAGCTATAGGGTTAGCGTTACAAGCCCCAGCATTAGTTTTGTTTTCACTCGCAGCTGTTGGACAAGCTGCAAACACTTTAGCAGGAGCTGGTGGCCCTCTAGCTGTTCTTATTATTACTATTTTTGCAGCCGAAGCTGGAAAAGCTATTTCCAAGGAAACAAAAATAGACATTCTTCTAACACCATTTATTACCATTGTAGTTGGAATATTGCTTGCTATGTGGTGGGCTCCTAGCATTGGTCTAGCAGCAAATGCCGTTGGTAAAACAATTATGTGGGCAACAGAACTACAACCTTTTTGGATGGGTATTCTTGTTTCGATTATTGTAGGAGTAGCTCTCACGTTGCCTATTTCTAGCGCTGCTATTTGTGCAGCCCTTGGACTTACTGGACTCGCTGGAGGTGCCGCACTTGCTGGCTGTTGCGCTCAAATGATAGGCTTTGCAGTTTTTAGTTTTAAGGAGAATAAATGGAACGGAATTATTTCACAAGGTCTTGGAACAAGTATGTTGCAAATGGGCAATATTGTAAAAAAGCCTAAAATCTGGATACCTATTATTCTTATTTCTGCGATAAATGGCCCTGTTTCAACATGTATTTTTAGAATACACATGAATGGTGCCCCTGTTGCTTCCGGGATGGGTACTTGTGGACTCGTAGGCCCAATAGGTGTCTATACCGGTTGGATTTCAGATATTGCCGCAAACACAAAAACTGCAATCACAGCATTTGACTGGATTGGCATGGTAATAGTTTGCGCGTTACTCCCTGCTTTTCTTGCTATTATAGCAAGCATTTTTTGTCGAAAAACAGGTTTTATTACTGAAGGAGATTTAACTCTTCCTGATTAAAACCTAATATGTTTTTTGTATGTTTACGATAAAGCCCTCTAAAACTATCGTAACTTATTTCTAAAAGGGCTGCTGCTTTTTTTTGGTTTTTACCACTTTCTAGCAATGCGCGCCTTAGAAAATTAATTTCCAGTTCTTTTCGAGCATGAGTAAACTCATTAAGAGCTGGAAAACTTTTTTTCTCACTATAAGTGCTCGTGGGTGCTACGGCGACTGTTTTATTTTTTTCATCCAATATAGTCCCAAATGGATTTTTAAAGGGATTAAGCTCAACCGTCTCTAAAATACCAGTTGAGCATTTGTAGACAGCACGCTCTACAGTATTTTTTAATTCCCGAATATTACCAGGCCATGACCAATGAAGCAATTGTTTTTGAGCAGCCTCAGAAAAATCAGGACAAGAAATAGAAAGCTCAGATGCCATTCGAGCTGCAAAAAACTTTGACAGCAATAAAATATCTGAACCTCGCGCTCGTAAAGGAGGTAAAAACAATACTTCAAAAGAAAGCCTATCAAGTAAATCTCGCTTAAATGTACCTTGATCACAAAGAGTACATAAATCCGTGTTTGTTGCACCTACAATACGTACGTCAACCTCAACAGACTCTGATGAACCTACACGTTCAAAGCAACCATATTCGACAACTCGTAAAATTTTTTCTTGAACATTCATAGGTATTAGACCTAGCTCATCAAGAAAAAGAGTTCCCTTATTAGCTTCTTCAAAACGGCCCTTACGTTGCTTTACTGCTCCGGTAAAAGAACCTGCTATATGTCCAAACAACTCTGATTCAATAAGATTTTCTGGCAAGGCAGCACAATTTAATGTGATAAAAGGAGCTGCCCATCGCGCAGAAAGATAATGCAAACGAGAAGCTGCTAATTCTTTACCTGAACCTCTCTCTCCGACAAAAAGCACAGGACGCTCAACTTTGGCCACGGAGCTTATTTTTTCTTGAAACTCAAGAAAAACATCAGATTCGCCTAACGCGTCATTTGCTATAACTTTTCCTGCCATTGCGCCCCCTTCTAAAAAAATTATATATTAAATACGTATATTTAACTACAACACATTGGTATTTTTAACCTTATTTAGTAT
>DASRMY010000279.1:0-3311 GCA_035647695.1 Treponemataceae bacterium
CTATCATACAAAAGCAATTGTAAAAACCCGTGTCTATATTCACCATTCTCTACGGTAAAAACGACTCCCGTAACAACATTAGAAAGTATTAAGCCCATCGAAAAAGCCCACGGTACAAAAAAAAGCAACTTTACAAAAGGGGGCTTGTTTTTGAGTCTACAAATATTAATGACATACAAAGCTGCAAGAACAGGGATTGAATTATGAATCAAATAAAACAATGTATTAGTAATAAAAAACCCAACCACAGTGTCTTTACTTAATGTATTTATAGCAACAGAACTTGCTACTCCAAACACAGAACTAAGAAAAACTGCCCATAGAAAATACTCAAAAATGCGATTTTGAGAAGAAGATACCCTTTTTTGTGTATAATATAAATACATCGAGACACATGATATCATTATAGCAACTACGTCAAAATCTATTACATACACAGACATAGCTATTTCCTCTCACTTAAAAATTTTTTGAATGTATCTGCAGGCATGGGGCGAGCAAAATAATACCCCTGTATAAGATCAACTCTAAGATTACGTACAAGTTCAATTTGAGACTTGGTTTCTATCCCTTCGGCAATGATTTCAGTGTTCATGTTTTTAAACATATCCACAATCATCTCCAAACCCACAAGGCCTTTTCTAGAATTTTCCATTCCGACTATAAGACTTCGGTCAAGTTTTACCATTTTAAAAGGTAAGTCCATAAAATGTTCTATATTTGAATAACCTGTCCCAAAATCATCCATTGCAAGCAAAAATCCTTGTGAAGCTAAGTTTTCTAAATTTTTTTTAGTTATTGCTGGTGAAAGGTTTGCAGCTGTTTCTGTTATTTCAAGACAAATGTTTTTTGGCTCAAGATTATGCCGACGAACTATAGTAAGTAATCGTTGACTAAGGTTAGCTTGCAAGCATTGTGCCATAGATAAGTTAATTTCAAAATAAGAAAAATCATACCCTGCAGCGCGAAGTTCGGCAAGAAATGCACATGCTGTATTAAAAACAAATTCTCCAAGACGATGTATTGTTCCATTTTGCTCAGCAATATCAATAAACTCATATGGAGAAATCCAGTCAAGGTCAGAATCATACAAGCGTAAAAGACCTTCTGCAGAAACAACTTTTCCAGTAGATAAGGATATGATAGGCTGGTAGTAGACCTCAAAACCATTTGAATTTAAGGCATTTTTTATCGATTGGCTAATATAATGCTTTCTTTTTGTATCATCAAGAGAAAGATCTTTCAAAGATAGAATAGTATATTTTCTGTTTTTCCATTTTGTATTCGATAATTTATAGTCAGCTTGAAATATATTTTGAATGGTTTCTGTATCTTCAGGAATATTTATTTCACAAAAATTTGCAGATACGGTTATTTTTCTGTCCACCACATTCCATGATGTTCTAAAAGCATCAATAAGAAAATCTCGCTCTCGCTCAATGTTTAAATGCTCACTAAGCACTAGAACATAGCGCCCCTCTCCAAGTATTGCTACAAATCGATTCCTTTTTGTGTTGCCAGCAATTTTATTAACTATTTGCTTTTGAAGCTCTTCAAAAGCCTTATATCCTAGCGATTGTCTAAGAAAATCTACAAAACGAAGAGAAACAAGAAACACAACGCTTTTTTTTCGTTTTCGCATAAGAATTTCAAATTGCGCTACAAACCCACTTCGGTTATAAAAACCACTCGTCTTATCAGTATAGTTCCCAAAATCTTGTACGGTTATGAGAATAACCAATTGTGATAAAGCCAACCCTAAATTTTGTACTAACACCTTTGGAAAAAAAAACTGTATAGCAGCAGGAACAAGAAAAAGTGGCATAAACATACCAATAGAAAAAAGAGTCTTTGGTGAAAATGACTCTCGATCCTTATATAACCTATAAATAATTATGCTCGTATATAGTATGACAATATAATATAAAATTGAAACTCCAAACCCACGAGAATAACGATGCGCTTTATTAAAGGAAAAAACGATTTTTGTATACGGTGTAGAAAATATAAGTAATACACCACACAACCATGGAAAAAGAAATAAAAATTGACGGGACCGTTTTATCAAAGAAAAATGATTATTTAAGCTCAGTATAAACAAAGCAAATAAAGGGGTAATACTGTTTTGTAAAACATAATAAAGGGTATTAATTGTATATAAAAACCAAAGCGGAAAAAAAACAGATTCCTCGTAAAAAACGACTGTGATTATATCAGTCAAAACCGTGCCAAGGGTTACAAACAAAAGCCAACCAAAGATTCTTGTATCTCTAGAAAAAAGCCTTCTTCTAGAGAAAAACAAAAAAAGGTTTATTGTTAAAATAAATATAGCAGCTATGTCATAATTAATAGTTCCCATCCCAGTTGATATATAACTACTAGGAGCAAACCATTTACCTACAAAATCAGTTAACATAAACAACTTTTCCTTATGTTTTGGGAAAAAAATTATAACTCTTCACCCATCATCTGAATATAAAAACACTATACTATTTTTTTAAAAATAGTAAAAATCACTACAACCAGCTTAAAATATAATAAGTCATAACTTAAAAACTGTCTAGAGAAAGGATGATTACATGAATAGCATTATTCAGATTTAATACATAAACAATCGCAAGTACATTAACCACTTAGAGATAACCGCGGTTATTTTTTAAGGTAACTATGGTTACTTTTGCATCTAAAACCTTGTTTTATGCCTTTTATAGGTTATACTCTAGTTAATGAAAAAACAAATTTAAATATAATTTAAAAAACAAAAACTAAAAAACAAACTTTTTAGAGCTGATTACTTAGTAGTCAGCTCTATTTTTAATACTGTATATTAGTACCTTTTTTGCGTTATTTTATACTGTAGTAATAAAATCTTTAGGTTTTCCCTGTTTTGCACCCCAAATATTTTATGTATTCGCGACATATCCTTTTTTATAGTAGAAGTGCTTGCATAGTATTTATCGCCCAATTCTGTATAGGTTGCACTGGTTTCAAGAATATCATTTATAAGTTGAATTTGCCTTTTAGTTAACCCATAGTCTGACAAATATAAAACACTACCTGCAAGAGGCAACGGTACAGAATTTTTAGACCGATTAATATCCGCCTTAGGTAGTAAAAAACAAAGCTGTTCACGTAACATATCATAGAGACAATAAAAAAAAGAAACCATAAAAATAAAAACTACAAATGCATACACAACGCGATCCCATCCATAATGAGAAAGTGTAATAAGTATTAGTATCCAAAATGAACTTAATAAAATTATTTTTATTTTTATTTTTGTCTTAAAAAAACCTTCACAAAACAAATAT
>DASRMY010000280.1:0-9882 GCA_035647695.1 Treponemataceae bacterium
CTTGAAGTGTCTTAGGATCCAAATGCTGTAAAACACGTAACGCCTCAGAGGCTTCATTTGGAGAAGCATATGTTAAAAATGAACCAAGTCGTTGTGCAAGTATTCGAGTGGGTATGCCATATGGTCCCATGCCACAAAGAATATGCTCATATTTTATTGATGCTGCCTGAACAAACATATCAGATACATCGCGGAGAGAATGAGGCATACAGGCAACTTTAGGAATTTCGTATCCAGTAACCCGTATTTGATCCATTTTTTTTGCTATGTTTTTAACAGGATTTTTCATATCATGAAAACTACGAATAATGCGAATTCCAAAAGCAAAAGCAGCATCTTGCAAGCCAGGAACATGAAAATCATCTTCTAAGTCTATAAAAGCAAAGTTTTTACTAATGTCCTGATCGGCAAAAGCAAGCGCACGTGAAAAAAGAACTGTTCGAGCAGCTTCCCCTTCTAAAAAATTACCACCATCAATTTTTCTACGAATGGTTAATATTACAGGCAGTCCAGCCAGACGAGGAAATTTTCGAATCTGTAAACGCTCATCAGGAGAAAGAAAGTCTGCCCGCAACTCTGCCATGTCTATCCACTTACGATACTTTTCAAGAACTTGCAAATTTTCTTTTATAGTCGAACACGTTAGACACAGACAAATTTTAGGATAAACCATATTTTCTCCTTATGCTTTATTGAACTGTTAGTTTAGAATTTTCTTGCCCTAAGACCTCTAACACGAGAGTTGTCCCAACAGGTACAGCATACGGAATCGTAATTTTTCCGCCATGGTGTTTAAATGCTACTATAGTATACTCTTCCTTATCTGGAGTTTTTGCTTCAAGTGAAACATCTAGTGCATAAGGGTACGGCGGAAGTGCAGTTTCATAGATTCCATATGTAATACCATCAACCGGCTCCTTAGGAATTGCAAGTTTTACATCTATCCATGAGTACGTTGCTAATTCTGTAGCGCCATCTTCAGGCCATCTTTGAGAAACAACACTACCTGGTACTTCTTTTGCATTTTCAGTTGCTTCACCAGAAAACTGAAAAACTAGTTTTGTACGAGCCATGCGCACATGTACGTCTGCCATAGTCATGCCTATCAAATAAGGGATAGTTGCTTTTTCGTTTCCAGGACCTGATGAGACAATTATATCTAAAGTTATAGGTTCTACAAGATCAGTGCCTGGTTGCGGATTTTGAGATAAAATAATACCCGCCTCAGAATCATCTTCTTGATACGAGGGAGCGTCAGGCAATGTAATCATAGGCCGAGAACTAGCTGCAAACAACGTTTGCAAATGAGCACGTACCTGATCAATACTTTGACCAACATAATCTTCAACTTGATTTAAAACGGCACCATTACTTACAACAATCTCTATACGTCGCCCTGCTTTAACAATTGCGCCTGCTACAGGTTTTTGCTCCAAAACAGAACCCTTATCATCGGGAGAACCAGAATATCGCAAGCGCACTCTTGGATATAGTTCTTTTGACTGCATTTCTTCTAATGCCTGCGGCAAATTTTTTCCAACCAAATCAGGAACTAAGACTTTTTCGGGACTTTTAACCACTAAAAAAAAGACCGTAAAAGAAACAATTGCTAAAACAATCACCATAGTAAGTACAATTGAAAGTACAAGCTTCCAATTTGTTTTTAAACACTCTTCTATTTTATCAAAATCTAGACCAAATTGACTCAATTTATATTTCATTTTTTCCCTTCTTTATCAACATAGCAACAAGTACCAGCAAAGTTCCTAGCACCATTTAAAAAGTTTTTCCAATCCATGGCTTTTTTAGTGTGCCACTGTAATTTTTTAGCACAAACAATCCCACTACCACATTGAATTAATATTCCATTTTTTCGATCAGCGCATATAACTGTTCCTG
The DNA here is from genome assembly GCA_035647695.1 of Treponemataceae bacterium. Taxonomy (GTDB): domain Bacteria; phylum Spirochaetota; class Spirochaetia; order Treponematales; family Treponemataceae; genus CETP13. The sequence goes on from DASRMY010000280.1 coordinate 1,900, forward strand.
GTACAGCATTTTCACTCACCGCATGCTTAGAAACAGCGCAAACATCAGACGCTACACCTTTAAAAACCTCTGCATAATGTATTCGCAACATATCTCCGCCAGCACAGGTAAAAGCTCCAGGCCAAGGATTGTAAGCACGAATTTTAGCAGAAACCTCAGCTGCACTTTTGGACCAATCTATACACCCGTCTTCTTTTTTTAACAATGAACTATAACTTGCTTGCTCTTCGTTTTGCACAACACCTTTTTCACTGCCAGAATCTATTTGTTTAAGAACCTTCAAGAGCATTTTTCCACACTGCTCTACAATAGATTCTAAAAAAGAAGCTGTTGTTTCTGTTCCATCTAATGGAATTCTTTTTTGCATAAGAATATCACCCGTATCCATTTTTTGCGCCACGCGTTGCACACTAATACCTGTTTCAGAATTTTGTGCTAAAATCGCGGCTGACACTGGAGCGCATCCTCGCCATCTTGGTAAAAGAGAGGGGTGCACATTTACTCCACCCTTAGGAAACAAAGCCAAAAATTTAGGTCCAAAGATTTTTCCATATGAAAAGCACACCAAGAGATCAGGATTAAGAGCTGTTATTTTTTCTCGAACTTCTAATGTAAGATGTTCAGGAGAAATAACAAGAATATCTAATTCTTCTGCAAGTTGTGCAACTGGAGTTGGGACACGTTTTTTATGCCGCCCTTTAGCCGAAGGCGGATTTGTAAGAACACCTACAATCTCAAACGAATTATCTTTTGACAAAGCCCTCAAAACTCTTGCTGAAATATCAGGGCATCCTGCGTATACAATTCTTAACAAATTTAATCTACCTTAATACGTTCTGCTTTTTTGGCTGCAATTTTTTTTGCTTTGGCACTTTTTGCAGCTTCCTTTTCTGATCGACGCTGCGCTCGTCGTTTAAATTTCTCGATTACTTTTTCCCGAAACTCCTCATCTGCCCGATCAATATATAAAACCCCATTAAGATGATCATACTCATGTTGAATAGCACGTGCAAGAATGCCATCCGCATCCAGTACAAAGGACTTTCCTTTTTCATCAAAGGCTTGCACCTTTACTTTTTCAGGTCGCGTGATATCTTGATATTCTCCCGGAATAGAAAGACATCCTTCCTCATACACACAGATTTTTTCAGAAGTTCCCATTATTTGAGGATTTACAAAAACACGATGCACTCCATCATCTAACAGTATTGTGAAAAAACGACGAGAATCGTTTATTTGAGGACCTGCAAGACCAATCCCATTTTCTTTTTGCATCGTGATAAACATTTCGTTTATTAGCAATCGAAAATCATCATCAATATTTTCTACAGGTAAGGCCTTTTGCCGTAAAACATTTTCACCTAAAATAACTACTCTCATAATACCTATAAGTTATACAAATACACATTGAAGGTCAATATGAACTACTCATGACATCTTGACAAAGTTACGGTAAAAAGGCACCTTATAACTATGAAAACTTTAAAATTAGTAAATTCACTTGCAAAAAAACATGCTCCTCCTGGTACTATAGTAGCTATGAACAAGCTCCTAAAAACAGATGATTCACCCCTTTTTATGGCAGGAGCAATTGAAATTACCACCATTTTTGGAGATTCTAATACTTTTAAGTCAATTGCAGAAAAAAAAGGCGGTAAAGACGAAAAAAAATTGATTTCAAGCTTTCAAAAAAACACCCAATTACTCGTTCAAAAAACGTGGATTGAAAAATCTGACGGAGCATTAAAGGATCAGGTATTTTACCAACTTGAAACAATTTGCACGTCTCTTCTTAACGAAGAATATTGCGAATCGTATCAAGAATTTATGACGTGTCTAGAAACTATTGTGTATCTTATGTTTGGAGCGCAAACTAAAAAACCAGATTTTGCCGAATACGCCATTCGTATCGACCCAGATTTTGGCACCTTTTGGTGGTTTTTGCAAAATGCAATACAAAAAGCGCATAAAAATGAAGAGATTTGCAGAATTTACCAACTAATTGCAATGATTTTTCTTGCAAACTATTAAAAGTAGGTTATTATGATTTTAGAAAGCACATTTTCATCGCTTCGGCACGCAGCAACAGACCTTGCCAAGCGCACAACAGAACAAAAAAACGAGTCGCTTCTTGCCGTTGCACAATCTTTAAAAAACATGACACCCTCTATTCTTGCTGCAAACAAGATTGATGTAGAACGAGAACGGCAAAAAGGCATCAAAGAAAGTCTCATTGATCGTCTTACACTCACCCCAGAACGAATGAAGGGTGTTATACATAGTTTAAAAAAGGTTGTAGCCCAACCCTCACCCATAGGTCGCATAGAAGCAGGATGGAGAACACCTAATGATTTAAAAATAGAACAAGTTAGAGTTCCCATAGGTGTGACTGCCATTATTTATGAATCAAGACCTAATGTTACTATTGACGCATTTGCTCTCGCGTATAAAAGCGGAAATTCTATATTATTACGAGGTAGTTCCTCTGCTATCGAATCTAATAAAGCTATATTAGTCGCAATAAAGCAAGGGCTACTAAACTCAGAGCAAAACGGCAGCGTTCCAAATGCAGTAGAACTTGCACCAAGTGAAGATAGAAATGAAGTTGAACAAATTATTACTGCTCGTGGTAAAATTGACCTTGTACTTCCTCGAGGAAGTACAAATCTTATACAGCTTGTGCTTGAAAAAGCTACAGTACCAGTAGTAGAAACTGGCAGCGGTATTTGCCATCTTTATGTAGACGAAAGCGCAGACCTTACTATGGCAGTACGTATTGCTAAAAATGCAAAATTACAACGACCTGGCGTTTGTAACGCTATAGAAACACTGTTAGTGCATAAAAATTGCATAAAAAGTTTTATACCAGCATTGGTTGAAAATTTTGCCGGTCAAGCCCAGCTTTTTTGTGATAAACAAACAATTAGTATTGCAAAAAAAGCTGCTTCTGAATCAAAAAACCAAAAAACTACCCTAACGGACATACAAGCTGCTACAGACGAGCACTTTGGCTATGAATTTTTAGATTTTATTTTAGCTATAAAAACAGTAGACTCTGTTGAAGCAGCAATAGAACATATTAACACCTATAATACTAAGCATTCTGACTCTATCGTAACCACAAACATGGAAAACGCTGACGTATTTCAAGAACAAGTTGACGCCTCCTGTGTATATGTAAACTCCTCAACCCGTTTTACAGATGGGGAGGAATTTGGGTTTGGTACTGAATTAGGAATTAGCACGCAAAAAATGCATGTTCGAGGTCCTATGGGACTTGAAGCCTTAACAACCACAAAATACATAGTACGCGGGAAAGGACACATACGGTGACAATTGCACAAACAATTAAAGATGCACGTAAAATTGTTCTTAAAATAGGATCAAACACGCTTGCAAAGGCAGATGGAAAAATAAACCTAGAGTTTATGCAAAGTTTTGCAGAACAATGCACTGAACTTACAAAAGAAGGCAAACAGATTGTGCTTGTTTCTTCAGGCGCACAAGTTGCAGGGATATCGACAATAAATCGCTGGGCACGAAAAACAGACTTAAACTATCGACAAGCTCTTTGTGCAATCGGACAGGTTGAACTAATGGATTGCTGGAGAAATTGTTTTGCAAAACACAATTTACACATAGCTCAATTACTTTTAACAAAAGATGACTTTGGCGATCAGCATCGAACATTAAACATTAGAAATACACTTTTCACACTTATAGATGAAGGTGTTATACCTATAGTAAACGAAAACGACAGTGTTGCTTTTGACGAAATAAGCATTGGAGACAATGACAATTTGAGCGCCCTTACTGCAATACTTTGGAGCGCAGATCTACTCATTTTATTTAGCGATATTGATGGAATTTATTCAAAAAACCCGAAAGAACACCCTGATGCCACATTAATAGAACTAATTACAAATATCAAAAAAATTAAAAACTCTATCTCAATAGGAAAAGCAAATTGCTTTGGAACAGGCGGAATTGTAACAAAGTTTGAAGCTGCAGAGAAAATTGCCCAATATGGTGTTCGTATGATTCTTGCAAATGGCTCAAAACCATCTATTTTGCGACGACTTGCAGACGGTAGCGAAAAAGCAACTCTTTTTTTACCAGAGGTACTACGATGACAGACATTTCACAAAAAAAAGTGGCTTTTATAGGCTGTGGCGTCATGGGAGGCTCTTTAGTAAAAGCCGTTTCAAAAATAATACCCGCTTCTCATATTTATATCATGGATATAGACAAAAAAGCTGTACAAAAACTAGCTGCAGAGACACATGCTGTAATTGTTTTTGACTATAAAGAACTAGCATCAAAAAAACCTGATTTTTTAATTCTTGCTACAAAGCCACCCTATATTTTACAGGTTTTACAGAACGTATTAACAGCAAACACAAACTCTATACCACCTGTGCTAATTTCTATTGCAGCAGGTATTACATTAGCATCACTGCAAGACACAATAGAACAAAATATTCAAAAGCAAGATAGCCACGCAAAAAAACTTCCTATACTTGTACGCCTTATGCCAAATACGCCTGCACAAATAGGCCAAGGAATGATAGCTTTTTCTATAGGTACAACAGATAATAATACAGCAACACACACAACAAATAGTATAAAAGCACTTTTTGCAAAAGCTGGTTGTGTAGAAGAGGTTCCAGAAACACTTATGAATGCTGTTACAGCTATTAGCGGTTCTGGTCCTGCCTATGTGTTTATGTTTATAGAAGCATTAGCAGATGCAGCTGTTTCGTTTGGCATACCACGAGATAAGGCCTATACTTTTGCTGCCCAAACCGTAAAAGGCTCCGCATCTATGGTTTTAGAAAACGGACAACATCCTGCAGAACTAAAAGATGCCGTTTGTTCTCCCGCTGGCACCACCATAGCTGCAGTTACAGCCTTAGAAAAAACTGGATTACGCTCAGCATTACAAAGTGCAGCACAGGCAGCTTTTGATAAAGCAGAAAAAATGTCAAAGTAATCATACAGTCTTTCCTAATCAAATAAAAAAACACTCAAATACATTTTAAAAATATATTATTTTAAATTCCTCAACAGAAAAAAACCCAACAGCAGAATAAGCTCTAATTGCAGCTGTATTTTTTTTTTGGACGAACAAAACTGCACCATAACCAGATTTTTCTACAGTTTTAGCCATATATGAGACGAGATATCTTGCACAGCCTTTATTTCTGAATTCGGGCTCTGTATACACACCGCCAAATTGGCACCAGTTAAATCCAATAGCATTAGTACCAACTTTTGCTATTGCTTTACCATTTATATTGTCCTTTTTAAAAAGGGCGTAAACCATTTGGTTTTTTAAAGATTTTTCTAATATTTTTTGACCAGCTAATTCATTATAAAAAGCTCCTTTTGGTAAAACTTCTTCTATGTCATATCCTTTTTGCAAATTATACAAAGCGGGAGCATCACTGAGCGAACATTTTTTAAGAACTACATCTTTTAAAACTGTGGTTTTTTTTACTTTTGCTCTTGACTCATAAACCATAAGTTTATATTCCCTACATTCACCTATTTTGCCTAAGCCTGCATCCCTTGCACAAACAGCAAGCAACTTTGCTTGTATAGCTATGCCAACTATACAATGAAGCGTATACGGAGAGTGTTTTCCATAAAACTGGTTTAATAAAGCACAGGTGCAATCATGCGCTTTTTTTAGTATAGAAGCATTAGAAAAATGATGTAGCGCACGCCCACCATGAGATAAACAAAGTATTCCACACACGTCAGAACTGTCGTTAAACAGCACAAAAAAACTTTCTTGTTGAGTTGCGTTATTAAAAGAAGACATGTTTTTTTTATAATGTAAAAGGCATTCTGTTAACGCTGTGCACAAATACTCTTTGGGTTTGACAAAGTGAAACACAGATTCAAATAAATCTGGCATTAATGGCACATAATGCATGTTAATTACCTTCCTTCACTAAAAAACAGTATTTGAATCGACATATTTTTCTTCTTGCATTTGCAAATACCCCATAGGAATATAATCACCAGCTATGGCTGCAAAAGCCGCTACGAACGAAAAACTTGAATATGAATAGGTTATAAGCACGGTTTCTGCCCATGTTTTATCAAAAACAAGTGTAGGTGCACTTACAGAAATAATAATAACACGTTTATTAGAGAATTTAAGATAGTCTGCAACCTTTGCTGCCTCATCATTTGCAACACAAATGATGATAGTATCATACTTTTTTGCTTTTTCAGCTAATTTTTCTCCTGTCCGTTTAATTTCACCTGAATGCATTTTGTATGAAAAATAAAAGTAATCTGAGTTTTCATAACGCTCGGCGCCTTTATCAAAAAAGTCTTGAAATTGCGAAACCATAAGAATAGAATCCTTTTTTGCAATTTCTGGATCATACATCTGATATTTTTTGTATGTCGTAATAGACCTACAGGCTTGAGCAAGAAAAAAATCTTTGGAACCAGGAGCAGGAACTTTTTGACTTATGCTTTCAATATCAGGAAACAAGGGAACCGAATTATTTCCCTTAAAATAGTCGAGTTTTGAAACTATAACCTGAAAAGCACCGTCCTTCACCGTTTTTTTAAAAACAGGATCAGCATCCATACTTTCAATATTATTTTTCCACAAAGCTGCATCAAGAATGGGGGTTGTCGAAGACAAAACAATATTATTACCTGCTTCTATTGCCATTTTTACAGCCCTAGATAAAGCACCAGCATATAGCGTTGCCCCGTTCATCATCATATCATCTGTAATAATTAACCCATTGTACCCCAAATCACCGCGCAAAAGATCTGTAAGCATTATTTTTGAAAGAGAAGCAGGACACCCCTTCTCATCTAGTTGTGGAAAACCTAAATGTCCAGGCATAATTGCAGGTATACCAGCTTTAATCAAATATTTAAAAGGGATAAGTTCTCTGTTTTCTAACGTGTGTCTATCTATATTAATAAGTGGTAATTTTCCATGAGAATCTAGATTCGTATCACCATGACCCGGGAAATGTTTTGCTGTTGCGATAACACCTGCATCAGTACAACCCTTTGCCCATGAAACACCAAGTATCCCTGCATACTCTGGATTCCAACCAAAAGAACGTGTTGTTATTACTGTTGAATCAGGATTGGTATATAAATCGATAGTCGGGGCAAAATTCATATTTATACCAAGTGCTGCCAATTCTGCATTAATATAATAACCAGACCAATATGCATCATAGGGATAGGCAGATGCACCAATTGCAAGATTTCCTGGAGTTAAACTGGTATTACCTTTCACATGCCGAATTATGCCTCCTTCTTGATCCGTTGCAACAAACAACGGTATTTTAAATCTGTTTTCTTGTGATGCAGCTTGTAAAAAAGTTATTGCTTTGGCAACATCAATAACATCAACAGTATCCCATCCAAAAACTTTGACACTTCCAAGTTCACGATCTTTCACCCAAGATGTTAAAAGAGGCCCTACTTGATTGCCAGCCCAGCCAAACATAAGCATTTGAGCAAGCAACTCTTCGTTTGTCATGTGCTCGACAATGGTGTGGGCAAGTTGTTCATTTGGCATATCCGTCCAAAAGGTAATGGGTGTCTCCTTTGCATGTGCAAAAGAAACGAGACATGCTACCACAATGAGTGCTCCTAACTGGTTGTTAAAACGAGATGTACGACGCACTAACAATATTCCTCATTTTTTTGTTCGGCTATATATTCACGAGCACAGGTAGCTGCTATAGAACCATCGGCACAAGCAGTAATAATTTGTCTAAAGGGCTTTGAGCGAATATCTCCAGCAATATACATTCCAGGAATTTTTGTTTCCATTTTTTCGTTTGTAATAATATATCCAACTTCATCTTGTTCTAAAAATTCTACTAAATTATTACAGGGTTTCATCCCTATAAAAATAAACACAGCATCTGAGTCAACTTTAGAAACTACACCTGATTCAACGTTTTTAATTACAATACTATTGAC
>DASRMY010000281.1:0-6473 GCA_035647695.1 Treponemataceae bacterium
GTGTATTTTGATTATTATTCACCAACCAATAATTTTTAATGCATTTAAGAGCTTGCCTGTTTTGTTTAGCATTAGCCCTTCTACCTATTGTAGATAATACCTTCTCATCGAATGACTGCACTCCCAGAGAAAGCCTATTAACTCTCGCTTCTAAAAGACAGGCAAGTAACTCAGATGTAATATCATCAGGGTTTGCTTCAAAGGTAATTTCAGCATCTGGTGTGGGTGAGCAAATAGTATACAACGTCCTGAAAAATGTGGTTATTTGATCAATAGATAAAAGGCTGGGGGTTCCACCTCCCATATATATTGATTTCCAAGAATTAATATTGAATGTGCTAACATGGTTTCTTGTATCTTTTATTAAAGCATCTAGATAGTGTTGCCCAACACATGATTTTTTTTTGTCAAAAGAACCAACGCGCTCACAAGATATAGAAAAAAAATCACAGTAGTTACATTTTGAAGCACAAAAGGGTATGTGTATGTAGAGTGAGAAAGAATTCATTTATAGCAATCTAGATGTTTTAAAGGGGTAATAACGACAAAAAACAATACCACCAATTCTTTTACTTTTAATAGGACCAAATAATCGCGAATCCATACTAGATACACGATTATCACAAAGCAAAAAATAGTCATCTGAGGCCAATGTCATTATATCTGTGTTTCCAGGCACACCAATATCTTTATGCCAGTTTTCTGGGATTTGAGAAATATTTAAATTATAATCTTTTTGTACAATTTCATACTCTGTAAGATAATGCGACTCACCAGGCTGTCTGATATATAGTATATAATTATTCATATAAATAGAATCTCCAGGCATTCCTACAACTCGATATATTCCCTCATCACTTATAACCTTATTACGACTGTTTTCAGGAATACTTTTTTGAAACGTAAAAAAAGCACAAAGACTTTGGTATACATTTATGAACCAATTATCATCATAACTTTTTTCTACGTTTAAAATTACAACATCTCCTCGATTAACAGATTTAGTGTTAAAAAACCCTGGTCGATTTTCAGCCTTTGGTAATACAAAAACAGCATTTCCGTTTTCTAATTGAGGAATCATAGCGGAAGTCGTTACATAAAAGGGTTTTATTAAAAACGAGAAACCAATTTGAACAAGCAAAAAGATTGCAAAAATTGAAATTAGCAATCTTAAAAAAGATTTTTGATTTTTTTTACGCCTCATATAGGCATAATCATACTGATTTTTAGCCATGTTACACAGAATATCATAGTATATGCTTTTATGACAACAGTGGTTCATTGTTTTATTATTTTATGTTAAAATAAACCAATGAGCACTATTACGTACCTTGTTAAACTTGGCGAATTAACCTTAAAGGCTTCTAACAAACGAAGTTTTGAAAAACGTCTTATGCAAAACTTACGAAGATCCTTACAATCAAAAAAAGGAATTCAAATTACATTACGTGCTGGTCGCATGTACGTAGAATTCGAAAAAGAAGAGCCTGACACTATATCACCTGCCGTTGAATTTGCATTAAACCATTTAGTTGGTATTAGTGGTTGGGGGCGTACAACTGTTTGCAAAAAAAACATTGATGATATAAGCCGTGCAGTTAAAAAAGAAGCATTAGAAGCAAAAAAAATGGGCGCAAAGAGTTTTAAAATTGAATCGCGCCGTAGCGATAAACAATTTGAACTTACAAGTTACGATATTAGCCGTCAAGCTGCTAGCCCAGTATTTGATGAAGGTATTCTCAAGGTTGATGTGCATAATCCAGATGTAACAATACGTGTAGAAGTCAGAGAAAAGTGTTTTGTATATAGTGATGGTATAAAAGGTCATAGAGGATTACCTGTCGGTTCCAGTGGTAAGGGACTATTACTTATTTCTGGAGGAATAGACTCTCCTGTAGCGGGTTATAGAATGATGGCACGAGGAATGCATGTTGATTGTATTTATTTTCATGCCTACCCTTATACTTCAGATAACGCAAGAAAGAAGGTTGAAGATTTAACCGCTATAATTGCACCGTATGGTGTTAGGACACATTTGCATGTTGTTCCTTTTACAAAAGTACAAATGCGCATAAAAGAAATATCTAGTACATTTAATTGGCCTCAGCAACTACATAACTCACTACATCCAGAGGCATATTCAACTCTTCTTTTACGGATGTGCATGGTTGAATGTGCCAATATTCTTGCAAAACAAATAAAATCAGACTGCCTCATCACTGGTGAAAGCTTAGGGCAAGTAGCAAGTCAAACGTGTGAAAACTTAGCAGTTACCGAGAGTATAGCAAAACTACCACTTTTTAGACCTTTAATAGGCTTAGATAAAGAAGAAATTGTAAATACGTCTAAAAGGATAGGCACGTATGAAACATCAATCTTACCATATGAAGATTGTTGTGTATTATTCTCACCAAAACATCCTGTACTACATGCACGCATAAACGATGCAACACTACTTTATAATGCTCTAGATTGTGACGAACTTATACAAGAAGCTTTTGATACACGCCAAACACTCCTTTTTTCTGCTCAAGATTACATTGCGAAAAACTTTTAAATAAAAACTGCATTTTCTCTATTTGAATGTTTTAACTACATTCAATGTTTTTTTGCCTGCCTTTTTTACTAATATTGATATTTTACACTGATACGAAGGTAATTATTATAAGCATTGTATAATCTATCTACCCACGCTTGTTTTGAAGCTATGACATCATCAGGATCAGGACTACTTACTTTTCCAGGAAACATATCCCCTGCCTCATCCATGCAATTATGAACATATTCAAAAATATAACTGGCATTAACAGATATACTCCCCCGTCTTTTTGCCTGGGCTCCCAAAGCTATATCGAAAACAGAATCAAAGCCAGCTTGCAATCTAGTTTCTATATGATCTTGCTCTAAAAAAAACCAATCGTCTAAATATGCAGCTATGTATTTTTTATCAACAAAGGGCGTATTAAATGCAGAACCGTCTGTAGTATAAGCACCTTTTTTTGAGCTTAAATATTGTATTGCTTCTTCTGTCGTAATCGTTTCATTTACATTGCCATGTTGTGTAAGAGATATAAAAGGGGCAAGACTAACATTAAAAACAGGTTCTAACTCTGCTTTTAATGTTAGAGAATAACTATTAGGTTTTATTTCTGTGCTCAGTTGTTCTCCCTTTGTTGTAAGGTTTACATAGTTATAATCATCAGTATCAGTAGGTTTATGAGAATACATATATGCATTTACAAACATAAAATTTAGTGTAAGTAAATTACAAAAAGAATTTTCTTTATTAAAGCTGGTAAGAGGTGACCATGCAAGTTGTGACTGAAAGGCAGCTATAATTTTAGTATCAAAATCAAGTTTTAATATATCATTTGCACTTATATCATCAACATAAATTTGATTGTTCCATAACAAACCTTTATACGGCATTATCTGAGCTGTTAATCCCATTTGAATATTATCTTCAAACCCACCTAAGCTTTGTCCAACCATGTAAGAAATAGGTAATAAATAGGAAAATTCAAAACGGTCTTTCCATAAAATTGTTTCAAAATAAGCCACCTTTATCCACGAAAAAGGTGTGTATGCAATTTCATGCAAGGCCATTAGTTTTCCAGGTGCAAACCCTGCAGAAGCATCACCTCTATTATCACTTGCTGTTAAAGCAAACAAAGATTGTTGGTAACTAAAGCTGCCTTTATATAACCGTGCTGTAATGTTTCCTGTATGGTAAGTGTCTGGTGCAATGACAATACTCGTATCATAAAAAGGTCCATAAGAAAACCTACTAATACCACCGTGCAAACTCAAGTGTTTTGTATCATATGAAAAAGTTGTGTTTACATTTATAACACTTTCCAGGGAACCTATTTTTGCAACATCTCCACTATCATCATAGGGATTAGAAAAAGTAGCAGGCAATACTTTATCTAAAGAATTATTTTGAACAACAGTTCCTATATCATACGAAAAAGCTACATTTTGTATAATTTCTATATCTCCACATACACCAAAGTGTACATTATATATGTTATTTTGATCATTAGAAATTTTTGTCGCATACGTACCTTTTGTAAAAACATTTAAATCTTTATTCTGGATAGATGCCTGCCAAGCTAAGGCTTTTTGTTTATCAATTGCAGATCCTTGTTCTATAACAGTATCTAAAATATTGCTAATGACTATATTTGAATATGGTCTGGTATTAGGTACGTTTGAAAGTAAATTCTTTACTTCCCAAATTTGCACGTCTTTATAAAATTTGCTATTTGGGTCAACTAATACTTGAGCTAAAAGACTGTTTGATACAACTATTGCTACCAGTATACAAAAAAAACATTTTTTCAATTCATTTCTCCTCAAAAAAAATACAATATTAAAAATTAATAATGTATTTTGAAATCTCTGTTAAATCAGAATCAATGGTACATTTTTCTATGTTTTTACATATTGTATCATAGTATTCTTGATTGTTTTTTAATTCTATCACTTTCTGATATATTTTTTTTTCATCTTGTATAAACCAACCACAGTTATTGTTTTTTATAAAATGCATATTACCTTTTTCTTGTCCATGAATATATTGAGAAATAATATAGGGTTTCCCTGAAGCTAATACTTCATGCACTATAGATGCACCACATTTTGAAATAACACAATCGCTTTGAAACATTAATTCATGCATGTTGTGGACAAACCCATATACTTGTAAATCGAACAAAGGATGTTGTTTTATTATACGCTCCAATTGTTTTTGTAGTTTTTTATTTCGACCACAAACTATAACTAAAGATATAGCTGCCTCTTTTTTAGCAAAACACTTTGCAATGTTTAAAGCTTTTTTAAATCCTTCCCCACCACCAGCAATCAATACTTTAAATTGCTCTGTGTTATTTTTTTGTTTGATTCTCTTTTTAAATATTGGATGTATTGGAAAAGGCTGAATTGTATAATTATCTATATTACATTTGGGAACGTAATAATCTGCTAATTGCTGTGAAAAAAACACATATCCAGCTTTTTTTGTTAAAAACCATGCAGGATGGGCTGTATAAGGATCTGTTATAACATTAATTAATTGTATATGCGGAAAATATCGTTGAATAACCTTTTCTGCAATTGGAGAGACTGCAAAATGAAAACTCACAATTTTAGTTATAGTATGTTTTTTTACAATATGTTTTAAATACCGTACATTTCCCCAAACTGTAAAATGTTTACTTATATTTAAAACATGCTTATTACAATTTATATCGTAAAAGAAACTATATGCACCTGGCAAATAATCTATAGTAAATCGATAACCACCCTCATAAAACATAGTTAGAAGTCTATACTTAGGGTTAAAACCATGCTTTAAAAATAATTTATCTTTTTCTAAAAAATGAGGATAGCACTCTATCCCCTTTTTTACGCTGTTTGCAATTGTTTTATGACCATTACCAGTATTCAAATAAAGAAAGAGAATTCTTTGAGATTGCTTTTTGATTGTATTATTTTTTTTTGCGCACATATTAAACACCATCGTTTTTACAACTAAACGTATAAAATATATCCTGTTAAGGATGAAAGAACAAGTCATAAAATAAAACACATTATATTGAAAATTCTAAAGTAATCACGTATACTCTGATTATGGCTAAACAAGAAAAAAAAGTAATCGCAAAAAATAAAAAAGCCTTTTTTAATTATACAATAGAAGATCAAATAGAATGCGGAATAGAGCTTAAAGGAACAGAAGTAAAATCAGTTAAAGCTGGTAATATATCTTTTCCAGATGCCTATGCTGACATTATACAAGGAGAGGTATGGTTAAGACAGTTTCATATTTCTGAATATGTTTTTTCTTCTGTGTTTAATCACAACCCTAACAGGCCCAAAAAACTACTCTTGCATAAACAAGAAATAAAGCGCTTACAACGTAAAGTTGACGAAAAAGGTGTAACTCTTGTTCCTTTAAGTTTTTATCTAAAAAAGGGACGCGTTAAAGTTGCACTTGGTTTAGCAAAAGGAAAAAAACAATATGATAAACGAGCTTCTATAAAAGAACGCGATCAAAAACGTGATATTCAAAGAGAATTTAGGCATAAACTTGATGGATAACGGACTATGCAAGAGAAAGTAACAATTTCGATTATAGCATTAATGATAATTTCCTCTTGTTTGTTTGCAAACGAAAAAAAACCAAAAATTGACTTTTATGGCACTCATAGCAGTGTCCAAGATACTAATACCTTACTACTAACTCAAGACCTTTTTTTTACACAATTATCAAACACCCAACGATTTTCTATAAACGATTTAAGAAACACACAATTCGACAAAAAGCTTTTAGATAGTCCGTTTACAAGCGAATATGTTTTTTATATGGATATTACACAAAAAGAAACTGATTGGATTTGTGTATTACATCTCATTAGTAAGGATACAAAAATTGATACCACATACTCGCGCACATATCCTGGGTATTATAA
>DASRMY010000282.1:0-3933 GCA_035647695.1 Treponemataceae bacterium
GAAAATACATTAAAAAACTCAACATCTCTTTATAAAAATAATATGCTGCAACCTTCATTCGCACAAGCATTTTATATGTTACAAAAACAAACACGAGCACTAGAACCCTATCTATTAAGCATTACAAATACAGCTGATGCATACCTTAAAGAAAAAATTTATGTCGCACTTATAGAAACAGGATACAATAGTGAATTTTCAAAAAACAAAAAACTTTTTTCATATACAGAAAGAAAAGAAAGAATGAAAACAGCGCATAAAACTCTTGCAGAAATTGAACATCAACGAAAAAACCTCGATGATTATATTAACCACATTAAAACACCTCCTTTTTTAAAAATTCAAACTACTCTTCAAAACTTAGACTTGTTTATCAGTGTTTGCAACTTTAATTATATTAACTGCTTACACCTCTTTGATTCGTCCTTTTTTATTGACCAGGAGAACGAGCCTTCATTTGCTCCTGTTGAGATTGCAACACTAGAGACAATTCTATTAGATTTTTACTTTATCACTGCAAACCTCACAATTGATGGTGCCTTAGCGAGAGCCGTTTTAGCTATAATCCGTATAGCTAAAAAAGAACCCCTCAGCGCACAGACAAGCCATGCAATTATCACACATATTAAAACAATTAGAGCTGTTATCAATCAAATACTAACGAGTGAAACGTTAACACACCTGCTCTGTCTTATAAAACAAGACCCTTCGTTTGAGCCGCAGGCAATGGTCTCAAACAAAAAATACCTTGAAAAATACAAAAACAAAGCAAAACAACAATTTGCTGCTGAAGAAAACCGTATACAAAGTGAAATTCAAGATGAAAAACTTTCTACTAACATAACAAAACTATTTGGAAAATCTAACCTAAACCCTCTTAAAGGTTATACACAAGAACTTAATGTCTTTCTTCAAGAAAACTCTCCGTGCTCTTTCCTATGGATTACACCCTTAGAAATAATAAAAAATTTTTTAGACAAATATTTTAATGAAAACATAACATCCCTTTTAAATGATATTGTTGTAGAAGGATTTTTCTTAAACCCTATGTACAAAACAAGTTTTTCTTCACTAGTATATACGTGCTCAGAATTTTCTAATACAATAGCAACCTTCGAAGAAAGTTTTTCTCAATCAGGTCCTAATAGTACAGCCCTTATTAAAGGATATGTAAAAGATAGCAAAAAAGACTCAGAGTTTGAAAAAAATTTACAAATGCTCATTGACAGTGTTAACAAAAAAGCTAAAGATATGGTACAAACTATTAGTGGGAATCTTGCTCAGCTTCATACAAATATACAGCGTGTTTTAGCTGATTCAAAACAATCTTCTCCCGAAGAAATAGAAAACATAAAAGTTTTGCTACAATCAACAAGAAACTATGATAAAACTGAGTTTTTAGAAAGGAATTTACAAAAATGGCATATGTTTATTGAAATAATGAAAAACTATGCTATTATTGATAAAAGCAATTAAGGAAAAAAATGAAACCATCAGAAGAGATACCAGCAGAAAGACGCATTTTTGATTTAGAGCAAACCCTCGAAATATCCAAGAGCTTTTCGGCAGTACTTGAATTTTCACCATTGATTGAATCGATACTTTATATATGCATGGGACAAATGCGTGTTCTTGGTGCAGGTGTTTTTATTACAAAAGACCTTGATTCACAAACCCTCGTGTTAGATGATACTTATAATGGGCTGGATACAGACGCGACAATATCATATAAGTTAGCATACTCACATCCTTTAATAAGTTTGCTCGAAAATGAAGCAAAGCCTCTAACCCTGATAGAACTGATTGAAAAGCTTGGATCTACGGTAGATATATCTAGCATTGCCTCATTAAATCCTTCGCTAATAGTACCATTAATTGCTCAAAACAAGCTTAATGGAATCTTGACCCTTGGAGAAAGAATTGATTTGGGAGATGGTACAGAATATAGTGATTATGAAAAGGAACATATAAATACCATTGCATCGTTAGCTGCTATTTCAATCAGAAATGCTGTGCTTTTAGAAATATCCACTACAGATATGATGACAAAGCTTAAATTAAAACATTATTTTTACTCACTTTTAGATAACAAAATTGAAAAAGCTATTGAAGTTGAGGTTCCAATATCTGTTGCTATGTTTGATATTGACCACTTTAAGATTTTTAATGATACCTATGGCCATGCTTGTGGTGATTATGTTCTTATAAAAGTAGCTCAAATAATAAAAGAAGGAATACGAAGCAAAGATATTGCCTGCCGTTACGGAGGGGAGGAGTTTGTAGTCATGCTTTATAACTGTGATCAGGAAGAATCAATAATAGTTGCAGACAGAATACGCTCTACCCTCGAAACAGCAGACATTGACTACAAAGGGGAGTTATTGCATGTTACAATATCTGCAGGATTAGCAACACTAGAACCCTCTGAAGAAGCTCTTTCTTCTGAAGAATTTATTGAAATTGCTGATAAAGCGTTGTACTTTTCTAAAGAAACAGGAAGAAACAAAGTAACACATTCAAAATGCGATATGGATATTTCTCTTGCTCTCGAAGAAAAAAAGAGTTAGCTTTTATCGTATGAATAAGTCTATTATACGTCGTCCTTTTACATACACATACAACAATGTCACTCTTATACTAATTGGTGTTACTGTGTTATTTTATTTGTTTAACGAACTAAACCCTCTGTCTAGAGCGTTTTGCTCTTTAAATGTTTTATGTATCACAAAAGGGCATTATTACTGGCAGTTTTTTACCTATATGTTTACTCATGGGAATTTACAGCATCTGTTGTTTAACATGCTAGGCCTTCTGTTTTTTGGTATTACTATAGAAAAAACGCTTGGTTCTAAAGAATTTATTTTATTCTATTTACTTTGTGGTGTACTCTCGGGAATTTTATCTTTTTTAGTTTATTTACTTACTGCATCTTACAACGTTTTTCTCATGGGTGCATCAGGAGCAATTTACTCCGTTTTATTTATGTACGCAGTACTGTTCCCTCGCTCAAAAATATATATTTGGGGAATTTTGCCTGTCCCTGCACCTCTTCTTGTTATATTATATGGTGGTATTGAAATTTTTAGTCATTTTTTTAGCAATCAAAGCCCCATTGCACATATGACTCATTTAAGTGGCTTTTTGTTTGCTTATGTATATATCCGTATAAGGGTGGGACTAAAACCATGGAAAATTTGGAAAAACGCTTATTTATAATTTTTTTCTCTTGTTTTTTTTCTCTCTCTATTTTTGCACAAAGCAGTATACAGAACACCTTTCGATTTAAAATGTGGTATGCGATGGATAGCGTTCCATCTCTTTCTAAAAAAGAAAAACTTTTATCAGGTCCTGATTTTTCAATAGCCGCAATTCAAGATGTTTTGCCGTTTATCCTTGAAGGCAAATTATATGGGTGGAACTTTATATACACACCGTCAGATAAAACTCGAATTATTGCCGAATACTTTGAATTTACACCTGTGCAAAAGGTTAGCATTGAAGACCCTCTTATTAGTTACGATTCCCCTATGATTTCTGATTCATCTAGCAAATTTTCGTGCTGGGTCACTTACACCTACACTGATCATCAAAAACAACTACAACGCTATCGGCAAAGTGTAAACTTGCCTAAAATTAAAGGTGTGGGCGTCGCAAGCATTCAAAAAGAAACAGCTGGTATTAAAGAAGCTTTTTCTAACGCCGCTAAAAATGCTATTAGATCATATTATTCTACTATTATAAAAAACAAGCCCAGGGAAATTACAGGAACTGTTTATTTGACCGGAGAGCCACGATATTATATTAATAGTGGAAAATACGTAACAGCGCTTGATTTATTTCTAGAAAAGGGTACAATTACAGAGTATAGATTCTTTTAGGAGGGGATACATTTATGAAAAAATCTATTTTTATAGTAACAGGTATGCTCTGTGC
>DASRMY010000283.1:0-4880 GCA_035647695.1 Treponemataceae bacterium
CAGTATGATTTACAGACCATATAGTTGTATACGGAATATATTTATTTAAATATATAGGAATTGAGGCAGCATCTCCAACATTACCAACTGTATCTACAGCTGCCACAGAAAACAAATAAATACCATTATCCCGGTTATACCATTTATGCTCTCTATCCTGTGTTAGAATACGAAGCGGAACACTACCTTTTAAATTGTCTATTTTTTCAATTTGTTTGCCTAAAGGGGCGATATAGTCAAGTGAATAGGTATAACCTGCAACCCCATCATCTTCTGGTCTCATAATTGGCTCAGACCAACTCATCGCATACGTATTTGATAATAAAAAACCTTCATCGTCAACATCAGGAGGTACAAGTTGTGGTTTTTGAGGTGGTGTTGTATCGCGATAATAGCTTAATGAACTTGTTTCTGACCAGTTTCCTGCCATATCTTGAACACGCGCCTTTAGATACCACTGTCCATCTTCTTCTGCAGTAACAGAAATTTTTTGTTTTTTTGGAAATTCCATAAATGTTTTTGAAGGTTCTTTTTGTTTATTGTTTGTAAAAATCCAAGAATACCCTGCTATACCTGAGGAATCTTCAGGCATTATAACTTCAAAAGAAGCTGTAGATGCTGCACTGCGCTTTCCTGCTATAAATGAATGTGGCAAAATAATTGGTGGTTCAACACTACGATCGGTAGAAAGGCGAATCACCCGATGCTCTTTATTAGCTTTTTCTTGCTCCCAAAACACATGAAAATCTTTACCATAATTAATAACAACAGGGCAGGGAAATACCGCTGCTTGTGAACCTGAGGAAAGACGCTCATCATCCCATATATATCCCTTTTTTAAGGCAATATATACCGAATCTATGCCTCGTCTATTGTCAAACCATAAAACAGCTAATGTATTATCAAATTTAAAAAGTGTTGGCTGACGCGCTGAAGAATTAGTAGGTGTTATTCTTTCTGGAGCCCCTATTGTCATCGTTGAAGGAGATACCAACGCAACATAAATACCTGTTTCAGTTGAAGAAAAATAAGATCGCTCCCATGCCACATAAAGTTCATTGTCATACCAAAACAAATTGGGTCTTTGATTATAGTATTTATAAAAGGGTTCTCCCCCTTCATCTATAGTAGACAATAAAACAGGTTGACTCCAACTTAGACCTCCGTCAGAAGACATTGTTGCATACAACTGATATGACAAACGGTCGCCACTACGGTGAAAAGCTTGAAAAACTACACAATCTCTTTGAAGCTCGCCATCTATTACGTGCAGTGTTGGCAAAAAAGGATTTGTAAATGCAGGAGAATCAGCAAACGATGAAAAAGCAGTCCAGCTAACACCATCGATTGACCGAGCTGTTTTTAAATGAAAAGCATTGCCATCTGAACTTGCTGCAAATAATGTAAACGTGTTGTTAGAAGACCTAAAAATTCTTGGAGCAACAAGAGATTTTGAGCTTTGATAAATATCATGACTCGTAAAAGATTTTCCTTTGTCAACAGACACAACGGTTGAAATCTTTTGAGGACCTGATTGCACAGCAATCGCAATAGTATTGTTTTTATTTATAGCAACTGAAAACACATTTGGAACATCACCTGAGTAAGCATACGGCCCTGCAAAGCGTCTAATTGTCTCCCATCTTTTTCCGCTCTCATCGGTAATTTGAGCAGAAAGCCATATTAGGCCATTATTTTTTTCTGTTTTTTCAACTTCTTCCCATACAACAATATTTAAACCATTGTATGAGGCAGCTTGCGGAAACCTACTTTCAGAAGAAGAAAGTTCTTGTGGAGTCTCCCAGTAAAAATCATAGGCGAAAAGGGGCTGAATTGCAGCTAAAAGACTTATAAGAATAAATAAAACACAAAAATCTTTTTTCAGCATCATAACTGCGAATCCACCTTGTTTTTTAAGTCAATAATAATTGGAGAACGACGCATAACAGGGTCAGCCCAGAGCTGTAAAACAAGCGCGGTCGCCTCTATAACATTTCCTCTTTGAAGTTCTTGAATTGCTTGTTGGTAAATAGCTTGCTGTGCTGAGGGGAGTACAACCAGCGCCTGTCCACCTAAAGACGTATTTATACGGTCTTTTAAAATAGCTGCTTGTTCATTATTTACATCAAGTTTAATTGCTGCATCTAATTTTATAAGAGCTTGATTTAAAATAATTTCATCATTACGGTTTGCATTATACAAACTTTGAGCCTCTTTTGTAAGTTCTAAAGACCTTCTAATTGCCACTTTGTCGGGTGGGGGAATACGAATTCCTAAATCAACTTCCACCGTATAAATAAAATCTTTTAATCCTGGATACGAAGGGTTAATTTCATACAAATCAAGAAGGTCTATATAGGCTTGTTGTCGTGTTGTTGTATTTTTATACTCAGTTTTAGCTACGTTATATTTTTGTTCAAAAAAATCATCAAACGTTTCTGGGTTTATTAATTTATCAATACGTAATGAAAGCAAACTAGCTTGTTGATTTATTGGATACATTATTTGAAGTTCACGCAATTTTGACTTTGCTTTCTCAAGCGTGACAAGTGCTTTTTCACGGCTTCCTTCTTTTATTAAATCATACCCCTCATTGTAATATTGATTGGCAATATTAAGAATTTGACTCATTTCAGGATACAATGGATCGGTAGGATAAATAACGCGCCCCGTTTTCATAGAAATAGCAGTTTTTACCAATGCGATGAGGTTTTCTATTTCACTATCAGAATCTACATTTGTTAAACCCCACTTAGAACGAGCTTCAAGAAGAATCCCTTCTGCAACTTCAAAGTTACCTTGATAATAATTCTCCCTTGCCTGTGTTTTTAAAGAACGAACTAACCTAACAATATACTCATTTTCTTTTCGGGCTATTTCTATACCAAGAGACTGTAATTTACTATCAATAATTGCTCTTGCCGATTCAGAGTCCATATACAAAAGAGATTCACTATATTTTTCACTCGCTTTTTGCAAAGATTCACGGGCATTATCAAAGTCCTCACTATTTAAATAATTTTCAGATTGACTAAACCGAAGCTCTGCCTCGTTTTCAGCACGCTTTGCTAAGCTTATTCTTTCTTTAGCTAAAAAAAGTAGGTTTGTAATTTTTTGTGAAAAAGAATTAAAAACAAAAACATTATTCTCAGCTTGCTCTACAAATTTTTCAATTGAAGCAGTAGCCGAATCAGGTGCTGATTTTAAAAGTTCAACTTTATTATTTAAAAACTCAACATCTGCTTCAAACGTTATTTCTGCGTTATGTAATAATTCTTGTGCTGTATCAGGACGAGAGGAAACGTTTACATCTAAAGGCTCATTAATGTGATTAGTTGTTTTATCAAGTATTTGCCTATATTCATCTACTACTTTTGTGCTATCTTTTGCAACTACGGCTGCCATGTTTTTCCAAACATTACACTGCATAGCTGTTTTATAATCGTGAGTTGAATCATTTAAAACAGTAAAACAAGAATATACATTTTCCCACGGCAAAGCAGTAGATAGAGTAAGAATTTCTGGAGTTTGTATTTGACGGTCTTCTCTTATATGTGAATAAACTATATCTAAAGCATTGTGATATTCTTTTAACTTAGATGAATAATCTAGAACTGCCGAAATATATGCATCATTTTCACTTTCGGGTATAACAATCAATTCATGCCCTTTCGTGTCTGAAACGATATTAGACGCTATATCAAGCATTTTTACACCTTGCTCTACTAGAGTATCACCATAAGCAAGTGCTTGAGCATATTCAGGAAACATATCACTTGTGTAACCACGAGGAGCCTCATTAAACCTAAGATATAAAAAATGTACGTTTTTACCCATTTCTAAAAATTGCGAAACAGATAAAAGGTCAGCTTTGCTATTTTCTGCAAACTCTGCAGTTTGCTCCACAGATTCTGAAGGTATCGCATTTGCTATACTATTAAAACGATTTTCAAGGGCAATAATTAAATGCGTTTTAGCATCAGTTAGCAAAAAATCCCATTGACTATCAATTGTTGCAAGGATTCCTGTGCTGGTATCACTTTCTTTACCAAGAATAAAACGATAGGCAAATGGCAAAAATGACGAATCATTCATGCCTTCTGGATTATCAGCCTGTAATTCGGCAAAGGTATTTTTAAGATACATACCAGTTTTTGCTGTATTATTACGTATAGTAGCAAGCTGTATAATAATAGACTCTAATTCTACATATATATTTTGTGCAGAAAAAAAATCTCCCGCATCAACAGCAAGATTAAACCTACCAAACACATCAGCAAGCTTTATTTGAAGATTTTTAAACACTAATAAATCAGTATTAATTTTTTTTAATAGCGAGTCTACCGTATTTACCATGGTTTTATCGTAGCCTGATTCATAAAACTCATCGCGATACAAAACAAACCCTTCTGTATATGTGTAAACAGAGTCAACATAATTACCTGCCTTAGATAACTTTAATCCCTCATGCATTATCTGCTCGAACACACTATTATAATAAATAAACAACGATGCATCTTTTAATTGAGATATAAACTTTTGTTGTTGAATGTTTTGATTAATCTCCATTTTTTCAAGTTCATTAATATAATCAAGTATTATTTTGTTATTTTCCGGTGTATTTTCAAGAGGGTTTTCTTTTAGATATTCTTGAAACTCTACCAATTTATCTGCGACTTCTTTATAACGCTCTCGTGTTTTTAAAATTAATTCTATACGGTTTTGTGCATTATCAAAATCTTGTGGGTTATACTTAATATATTCGTCAAGTTTTTTTACTGCCTCATTAAGTTCTTTTTTTTCTATAAGTACATCAATTTCTTTAAAAGAATTTTCTTTTTTTCCCAAAGCAAATATTGGCATAAAAAAGAGTACTATTA
>DASRMY010000284.1:0-8656 GCA_035647695.1 Treponemataceae bacterium
TACTTATATACTATAAAAATCAAAAGAAAAAACCCTTAATAAGAATATTACCCATTTTGTCCACAGCTTATCCACAACTTAACATGCAAATAGGAAAATACCTAAAACAGGTGAAATCCTTATGAAACAGTACTTTATCTTCGAAAATTTGTAATTAAAGTACCTTTTTTTGATTTTTTTTATGGTAAACAAGAGGAAAAACCCCTTATTTGCTATTACAATTTATTATTAAACCTTAGTTATCCACAGGTTATGCACAGGCTGTTCTAATATATTGTATCGCCTAATAAGCGAGCTATTAAATGAACTGCTGTTTCTGCCGTTTGATTGCAAACATCTAAAACTGGATTTACTTCTACAACATCACAAGAACACACCATGTTTGTTTTAGCCATTTCGCCCATAATAAAGAGCGCTTCACGAGGAGTAAGCCCATAAGGAACTTGTATACCCACTCCTGGTGCAAATTGTGGATCTAAAGCATCAATATCAAAACTTATGTGTATGGCGTCAACTTTCTTTTTAAAAAAAGAACAAACCTCTTGCATTACAGTATTTATACCTAATAGTTCAATATCGCTCATTGTAAACATTTTTACATCAGCCTCTTGCATTAGTTTTTTTTCGCCAGGATCTATGTCTCGGCAGCCTATATAACATACGTTTTTTGGATTAATTTTTCTCCCCTCATAGTAAAGGTTTGTTAACTCAGGAACTCCTATGCCACAACTTGCACTCATACACATACCATGTATGTTTCCCGAGGGAGACGTTTCTGGTGTATTAAAGTCTCCATGAGCATCTATGTATAAAACTCCAATTGTTTTATTTTTTTTATTTGCAGCTGCCGTTAATCCAGCTAAACTACCTAATACAATCGAATGATCGCCTCCAAGAATTATTGGAAATTCTCCATTGTCTACCGATTTCTCTATTTTTTTTGCGAGCCGAGAACAACCTTCCACAATAGAAGAAAGATACCGCAGTTTATCAGCTCCAGGCTTAGAGTACTCTTGCATTTCTAATTCTAAGGCAACACTATCACAGACTGTGTGACCAAGAGCTTCGATTCGTTTTTTTAAGCCTGCTAAACGAATCGCTGAAGGCCCCATATCAGAACCATGACGACTTGCTCCAAAATCCATAGGTACTTCAAAAACACGTGTATTCATTGTATGCTTCCCCTTTTTTACTACTTCTATTTTTTCCAATACATTGGCAAAAAAAACATCATCATTGTATATAACTCAAGACGACCTGCTATCATAGCAAAACAAAACCAATATTTAGCTGCATCAGAAAAAAAAGCATAACTTTCAGTTGGCCCGACGGCAGCAAACCCCGGCCCAATATTACCAACAAGCGCAAGGCTGCTTGTTATTGATGTAACAAGGTCAGCTCCATCAATTGAAGCTACAAATGCGGTAAACACAACAAACAAAAAATACAAGAGCATAAAAGCTCCTACGTTGTATATAATATCTTTTCGTCCTGTACGCCCATTTAGCTGAATGCTAAAAACTCCATGAGGATGAACCATTCTTTTTGTTTCATTGTTTAATTGTTTCGCAACAACAACCCAGCGAATAACTTTAACGCCTCCTGCCGTTGAGCCAGAGCAGCCACCAATAAACATAAGACTTAGCAAAATCATTTTTGCAGCTGACGGCCATATATCAAAGTTAGTATTACTAAATCCCGTAGTTGTTAATATCGAAACAACTTGAAAAGCTGAGTACCGTATTGTGCTAAAAAAAGAACCGTAGATGGGTGTTATGAAAATTGTTAAACAAAACGTTGCAATTAACAAAATACTCACATATATCTTTAATTCTGTGTTTTTAAGAACTTCCTTTCCCTTGCCAGTGAGAATTAAATAATACAAACTAAAGTTAACTCCAGCAAGAACCATAAAAACAGTACAAACCCAATCTATCGTTGCTGAATTATACGCACCTATACTTTCGCTTTTTGAACTAAACCCACCTGTCCCAAGCGTTGCAAAAGTATGACCAAGGGCATTGACAAAGTCCATCCCTGCAAACATAAGTAACATTGTTTGCAGGAGTGTTAATGCCCCATAAGTTATCCATAAGATTTTTGCTGTATTGCTTATTTTAGGCGTTATTTTATCTTTTTCGGGGCCTGTGTTTTCAGCTTTTATAAGTTGAAAACCACCAACACCAAGCAATGGTAACAAGGCAACAGTTAGGGCGACAATCCCCATCCCTCCAAGCCAATGCATTTGCATACGCCATAAATTAAGAGAGCGTGGAAGGATATCTATATTTCTAAGCACTGTAGAGCCCGTTGTTGTAAAACCAGAAGCACTTTCAAACAATGCATTTGCAAACCGTGGAACGTAACCTGAAAGCATAAGGGGAACTGCCCCAAGAATACTGCTTGAAATCCAACAGAGGGCTACTGCGGTAAATCCTATATGAGTATTTAATTTAATTTTTGATTTTCTAGTAAAAAGAAGAACAAGAGGGGCAACTACAAAACAAACACAAAAAGGTATTAAAAATGATATAATCATGTGCTTGTCATCATAAAAAAAAGCGACACCAGCAGGGAGTAACATAGTTGCAGCAACAATCATTAATAAAATTGAGACAAGCCTTATAAGAGAAACAATCATGGTTCTCTCACTCCAAATTGAGCAAGGTTCTTAAGGTTTTGTTTATCATTTTTTCTACGATCTACAATTATTACAAGTTTATCACCACCCTCAAAAACCGTTTCGGCCTTTGGTATAACAAACTCGTTAGAAGATGTTTTTTCTATTAGTAATATAAGAAAAGTTCCTATCTTAAAATCCCGAAGCTTTTTTCCAACTGCTTCACTATTATTGTCTATTGTTAATTGTACAATTTCAAGCTCGCCTTCAAAAATTGAATGCACATCGGTAACAGATTTACCGCGTAAATGACTCAGTATTGTATCTACAACCGCATCCTTAATAGGTACGGCGACATCTATACCTATGTTTCGTGCTATAATGCCATAACTAAAACTTTGCACCAAGCATATTGTTTTACGTACACCAAGAGTTTTTAAATATGCTGCAGTAACCATATTTCTTTCATGGTTTCTCGTAGCAGTTATTACCAAATCATAGGTACCAAGATTTTCTTCTTCTATAAAGTTATCGTCTGTAATATCTGCACGATGAACTGTAGCTCCTAAAAACTTTTCGGAAGCCTCTTTTGCCCTCCTTTTATCAGGTTCAATAATGAGAAAATCTTGATTTAGTTTTTTATGAACACCAAAAAACCTTGAAATAGAAGACACATTTTGTTGGCTTGTGATTCTTTCTGCTATCTTGGTTCCGATTCGACCTGCTCCAACAAGCGCAATCCGCTTTAATTCGTGAACCGTTGTTCCACAGCACTCTAATAAAGCAGGTATATTATCTTTGCTAGAAACTATTCCAATACGCGTTCCAGCACTAAGTTTACTGGAACCAGAAGGAAGAGATACCGTCTCCTCTTTTTCAGTATAGGCAAGCATAAAGGGTACATTTATACAACATCTCATTTCTCTCACAAAAATACCATCAAACTGTGATTTTTTTAAAATTTTCATACTTATCAGCGCAGTTTCTGAGTCTTCAAAGTCCATGACTTCAGTTACTGCACCATGTTCCATAGCTTTTACAATTGACTTTGCCGCTTCTTCATCAGGATGAACCATACAATCAATGCCGTATAAAGGCCGTTCATTATTAGTGTGTTTTTTTGCACAATAATAATCATAGTTTCTCACACGCGCTATTTTCATAACAGTGGGATACATCGAATCGACAAGAGAACAAATAATCATATTTAATTCATCTGATTCTGTTAACGTTATGAGGGCATGTGCTTTAGCAATTCCTGCGTCTTCAAGAGTTTCTAGGTTATTGCCAGTAGCCAGCATTACCATGCAGTCTAGTCTATTAGATAAATGACGAATTTTTTCTTCATCATTATCAATTAAAACTACATCCTTTTGGTTTGCAATAAGCCTTTTTGCTAATTGCACACCTGTAAAACCAGCTCCAACAATAATTATGGCCACTATTCTTCCTCTTGCGAAAGCTTTGACTTCTTTTTTTTATTTGTAATCATTACAAAACTTACAACAGCAACAGTTATAATCGTAGCTGCTCCAGCCTCTAAAAAAGAGTTAGCAATAATTACTCCCCACATAAGTTCCCATGTTCTCGGCTTTGCAATTACAAGTGCACCAAGCACAAACACAGAATGTAGCAAGGTTCCTAAAAAGGCCGCAATTCCAGCTACTACAATTATAGTAAAAGAAGGGAACTTTTTAGTAAGCATACCTATAGCCTTATACACTACCCATACTGAAATAGCAAACAGAATTCGCGGTAAAACAGATATTAACGGGTTAACAAAAAGAGGATCAAGCGGACCTGTGGGCATAGTGGCTGCCATTATTAACGAAGTTAAACCAAACACAAGACCAGTTGTAACACCAGGAACAAGCCCCATTAAAACCGCAGCAAGGACTACTGGTACATGCAATACTGTAATCGAGACACCTGAAAACCATGGTATATAACCTAAATGAGTTATAGCCAACACAATTGTTAGCGCACTAAGCGCAGCTGTTACCGCAATTTTGCGATTGTACTTTTTTGTTCTTTCATTCATAATGAAACGATTTTAACATAACAGACATAGAGTGGCTAGTTATTCCTCTAGAATTTTATTATATTCATTTAAACTTGCTAAATTTAAAGACTGCCTGTATGATTATGTATCATGGAAACAATTGCAAAAAGCATTACAAATGTTATTGGTCATACTCCTCTTTTAGAACTTTCTAATTTTGTGAAAAAATACAATTTAAACTCTCGTATTTGCGCAAAACTTGAATGCCTAAACCCAACAGGCAGTGTAAAAGATAGAGCAGCTTTAAATATGATACAAAATGCTATTTCAAAAGGCACTCTTGTACCAGGTACACCACAAACGCCATCGACCTCAGTAATTATAGAAGAAACAAGTGGAAACACTGGCATCGGCTTAGCTTCAATTGCAGCAAGCCTACATATTAGATGCATTTGTGTAATGCCAGAAAACATGAGCTTCGAACGCCAACAAATATTACACGCCTATGGAGCTGAAGTTTTACTTACCCCTGCAAAACTTGGAATGCAAGGTGCTGTCGATAAGGTGGCAGAACTAAGCGCAAAAACTCCTAATAGTTTTGTTCCTTCTCAATTTGACAATCCAGCTAATCCTGATGCTCACTATCTTACAACAGGACCAGAAATATGGACACAAACAAATGAGATGGTTTCTGTTTTTGTCTCAACGATAGGAACGGGCGGAACAATTTGCGGTGCAGGAAAATACCTAAAAGAAAAAAACCCTGCAATAAAAGTTGTTGGAGTAGAGCCAGCAGAATCGCCTCTTCTATTAGAGGGAAAAACAGGAACTCATGGTATTCAGGGAATTGGAGCCAATTTTATCCCTTCAAACTACGACCCTACATATGTAGATGAAGTTTTGCCGTGCCCCACAGAGCAAGCATTTTTATATGCAAAAGAAATAGTTCACGAAGGCATTCTCTGCGGAATATCTAGTGGTGCAGCTTTATGGGCAGCACATGAACTTGCAAAGCGGCCTGAATACATTGAGAAGCTAATTGTTTGTGTTTTCCCTGATAGTGGTACCCGTTATTTAACAACAAAATTATACTCTTAATCTATTTTACTCATTTCGTAGAGAATAATGGCAGCCGCCTGGGCTACATTAAGGCTATCAAGAGCGTTAACTGGAGTCGGTATCTTTACTACGTAGTCACAGTGCGCTTTTACTGCTTGTGAAAGCCCTACCTCCTCATTGCCTAAAGCGACCAAAAATGGCTGGTTTTTCTTTTTACTACCCTCTTCTGTGTTTTTTAACTCTTGTAAACTTGCAATTTGTTCAACTAAAGTAGTCCCGTTCACATCTGTTCCAACACGAATCATTTTGTTTTTTACATCTTCTAAAAGTGCAGGTATCGACCGTATCCCTAATACTGTGACAAACTCCATGCCTCCTTGAGCAACACGATACGAACTAGTAGTTATACTTGATTGCTTTTCATTTATTGGAATAATAATATTTTTAATACCAAAAAAAGCAGCAGAGCGAATAATGGCACCAAAATTATTTGCATTGCCTATATGATCTAAAAGCAAAGCATTTTCATTTTTTGATACCCATGCTTGCACATAAACAGGAGAAAGAAATTCTATTTTTGGTATATCAATCATAGCTACTACACCCTGATGATGTATGCTGCCACTTAGTTTTTGAAGTTCCTTTTCATTGGACACCTGATTGTAGGGCGCTTTTCGAGCTGCCATACTCTTACATAAATCTCCAAAAAGGTGCATATGTTCAGCAGTAAAATAAAGCCTTTGTACTTTTTGAGGGTTTTCTTTTGCAAGACTTTGTACAGCTGCGAGTCCACATACAGCCAGTTCTTTTTTTTGTTTGTTTTTCATACCTTTACTATACAAGCATAATCATTATTTGTACAGAAAACACTATGTTTTTCATATACTCTTTTCTATCACACCTTTCTCTGATACACTCGTCGCATGGCAAAGACAGTTGACAATAAAAAAATTATTTATTCTATGGATAGAGTTTCACGCTCTTATGGCACTAAAGCAGTTTTAAAAGACATTAGCATTTCCTATTTTTACGGTGCAAAAATTGGTGTTCTCGGTGCAAACGGCTCTGGTAAATCAAGCTTATTTAAAATTTTTGCTGGTTTAGATAAAGATTATACTGGTGATATTTCTATTTCTCCCGGATACACCATCGGCTACCTAGAACAAGAACCTGTACTAGAAAAAGGAAAAACAGTAAAAGAACTTGTTTCTGAAGGTGTCCAACCTGTACTTGATTTACTAAAACAATTTGACCACATTAACGAAGCCTTTGGAGATCCAGATGCTGATATAGAAAAACTATGTGACAGACAAGCTGCTGTACAAGAAAAACTAGATGCTACAGATGCCTGGAACGTAGACACAAACCTTGAATTAGCAATGAATGCTCTACGCTGTCCTCCACCCGATAAAATGGTAGATGTTCTTTCTGGCGGTGAAAAACGACGTGTAGCACTTTGTCGCCTATTGCTGCAAAAGCCCGACATTTTACTTTTAGACGAACCAACAAATCATCTTGATGCAGAAACTGTCGCTTGGTTAGAACGGTTTTTGCAAAATTATGAAGGAACTATTATTGCCATAACCCATGATCGCTATTTTTTAGATAATGTTGCTGGCTGGATACTTGAATTAGATCGCGGAGAAGGAATTCCATTTAAAGGGAATTATACGAGTTGGCTTGAACAAAAACAACATCGTCTTAAAATTGAAGAAAAACATGAAAGCGTACGCCAACGCGCATTAAAAAAAGAATTGGAATGGATTCATATGGGAGCAAAAGGACGACAAGCAAAACATAAAGAACATATCAGTAAATATGAAGAACTTCTTGCTCAAAGTGGAAAAGGACACATAAAAGACAGCCAAATTACCATACCAGCCGGACCTCGCCTTGGAGATGTTGTTATAACTACAGAAAATCTTACAAAAGGCTATAAGGATCTTCTTTTATTTGAAAACCTCTCTATTACTATTCCAGCTGGAGCTGTTGTCGGAATCGTAGGCCCTAACGGGTCGGGTAAAACAACCCTTTTTAGATTAATTGCAGACGCAGCAGGCCACTCTGTCGAACGTCTTGATAAAACAGAAGGTGGTGAAAAACCTGATAGCGGCACTATAACAATTGGAAAAACAGTAAAACTTACCTATGTTGATCAAATGCGTAGTCAACTTGATTTTGATAAAACAGTCTGGGAACAACTTTCAGATGGGTTAGATAGTATTAAACTTGGTGCAGTTGATGAAAAAGGCCGTGCGTGTAGCGGTTCTGTTCGAGAAGTAAATAGCCGTGCATATTGCTCTTGGTTTAACTTTAACGGTGCTGACCAACAAAAAAAAGTAGGTGTTTTATCAGGGGGAGAGCGCAATAGACTAAATTTGGCAATGATGGTAAAAGAGGGGGCAAATGTTATTTTGCTCGATGAGCCAACAAATGATTTAGATGTTGAAACAACCCGGGCTTTAGAAGAAGCTATTAATGACTTTGCAGGCTGTCTGCTGTGCATTAGCCATGACCGATGGTTTTTGGATAGAACCTGCACACATATTTTAGCATTTGAAAATAACTCTGAGGTACAATTCTTCGAAGGTAACTGGAGTGAGTATGCCGAATGGTGTAAAAAAGAACGGGGCATTTCACTTGAAACACCCCGTAGAACAATTTATAGAAAATTAAGTCGCTAAAGTATTTTATACAAATGACTCAGCTGTTTTGACTTTTTTTCTTTGCCTTATAATTCGCTTTCAGCTTTTTCCCACGCATCTACAACCGTTTGTAGATACACTTTTTTTTCTTTTTTACCAATAAAGGCTGCTTGAAAACCATTTAAAACCAAATGCTTAATTTCTTCCATTGTAAAATCTAACTTCTTATGTAGTTTCCAAAACTCATCTGTTAGCGACGATTTAAAAAAAGAAGGATCATCAGAATTTATTGTAATAAAAACTCCCTTATCATAAAATTCTCTAACAGGG
>DASRMY010000285.1:0-6325 GCA_035647695.1 Treponemataceae bacterium
GCGATTGATAATATATAAAAAAAACATAAAAATGTCAATGCGTTTTTCCGCAAATAGTGCCGTTTTGTGAAATTAACGCATGTGATGCTGTTTTTTTACATATGTTGAGGCAAAAGGCTGTTTGTAAAAAAAGGAGAAAAAGGTGATACATGTTGGTGTTATTGGTGCAATGAAAGTAGAGATTAGTTATTTAGTATCAGTAATGAAAAATATTAAAACACAAAAAATTGCAAATCTTGTTTTTTATATAGGAAATATTAAAAATACCAATGTTGTCATAGTACAAAGTGGCGTAGGAAAGGTAAATGCTGCAATGGTTGCAACGTTGCTTATTACTATATTTAAGGTAACACATCTTATAAATACAGGCGTTGCAGGTGGATTAGAAAAGGGTCTACATCTTTTTGATATTATTATTTCAAAAGATGTTGTACATCATGACATGGATGCGGTAGCTTTTGGGTATAAACACTGTGAAGTTCCAGGATTAAATACTATTGCATTTCCTGCGGACAAAAAATTACGAACTTTGGCTAAAGAAGCTTTTTTAGAGGGCCAATTTAATAAAAAATTTGTAGAAGGCAGAGTTGCTACAGGTGATGTCTTTGTAAATTCTGCAAAACTAAAAAAGGAAATTAGAGAGAGGTGTAATGCCTCTTGTTGTGAGATGGAAGGTGCTGCTGTTGCCCAAGTCGCATATTTACATAAGATACCTTTTGTTATAATTAGGGCAATTTCAGATATGGCTGAAAATACACAAGAAGTATACAGAGAAGAAAAAGCTGCAGAATGCTCTTCTTTTTTAGTCAAACATATGATTGCGAATATTATAGGTTAAAAAATTGAAAACAACAGAAAGAGTTTTAGCTTTATTAAAAAAAAACAAACACAAGATTGTCTCTGGTGAATGTATAGCAAAAAAATTAAACATCTCTAGAACATCTGTATGGAAGGCAGTTCAAATACTTAAAAAAGATGGATATGTTATAAAGGCAAAACAAAATGCTGGATATGTTCTTGAAAAGCTTGTTGATGTATTAGATACAGAGCATATTATAACTGATTTATCTGAAGAGGCTAAAGGATATACAGGAACTAAAATAGAAATATTTAAGGAACTGGATTCAACTAATAACGAAGCCAAAAAAAGATTGTCGATATCATCCAATAGCAAAAAATGCAATGGAATAGTTTTAATCGCAGACAAGCAAACAAACGGAAGAGGCCGTCTTGGAAGGACTTTTTATTCACCATCACATAATGGGATGTATATGAGTCTAATCGTAACAGTAGATCAATTTGTTTTTGATACAACAATTATTACTGCTTTAGCAGCAGTCGCTGTTTGTAGGGTTTTACAAACGTATAATCTGAAACCAAAAATAAAGTGGGTAAATGATATATTTATACATGATAAAAAAGTTTGTGGTATATTAACTGAAGGTTCAATTAATTTAGAAACAGGATTAATTGATACCATAATTTTGGGAATAGGGTTAAATGTTTTTAGTACAAAGATGTTTTCAAAAGAATTACAAAAAATTGCTGGAGCTGTTTTTGAATCTAAGAAAGACATACAAATAAGCCGTAATAAAATCATTGCAAAAACAATTAATGAACTATATGCTGTTATTTGCAACCCTACCTTGATTTCTCTAAGAATGCAAGAATATCGAAACTTATCTTTTATTATTAGCAAAAATGTAATAGTGAGTAGCGGATCACAGACATACGAAGCTCGTGTTATAGATATAACGCCTGAGGCTCACTTACTTATTAAGACTCAAAACGGAGATATAAAAGAAATTGTATCAGGAGAAGTAAGCCTCACGCCAATTAGGTAAAATGTATAAAATAAAAGCATTTGCATTTATAGTAAAAAATGATAAAATGATTTAATGATTTATGTAGGAGATTATGAATGAAAAAGAAAATTTTAGCTCTTTGTTTAGTGTGTAGTATGTGTGCAAGTGCCTTGTTTGCATTAGGAATAGGTTTGCAAGGCGGTACTAACGTAGCAGATAATGGGCAAGGCAGTGTTGATTTTACCTTTAAGCTTAACTCACAACCATTTATTTTTGCAGTTGGTATTCCTTCTTTTGAACCACTTGCAATTGGGTTTAGTGCTGATTATTGGCTTGTAAACGATAATATCGCAGGTCCTGTTAATTATTTTGTAGGATGTGGTGGTTTTGGAAGTATCTTTATTGGAAGTGATGTATTAGGACTATCAATTGGAGGAAGGATACCTCTTGGCTTAAATATGTTTTTTGCCAAAAATGTATTTGAACTATATTTACAAATGGCTCCTGGCTTTAAGATCAAGCTTACTAATGGTATTAGGCCTTCTTTTGTATGCCCTGCCAATTTTGGATTTAGAGTTTGGATCTAATAAAAAAGCAATGCCTTACTAAAGACTTATTGTAAGTATAAAAGTTTTGCACCAGTTTTTTTATCAATAGGCATTTTATTGAATTCGTTCGTATTAATGTCTATTGGCATTAGACTGCCAGAAAAACAATTTTGTGGCTTCATGAGCAACGCAAGCCCCCAGGCGGTACAACTATACCGGCCCATTCCTTTTCCTGGTATATGTACTGGGTCAGAAACAACACGCAGAAATTTTTTTGTATTGTTCTTTTGAGTTGATTGTGCTTGATCAATAGCATTATCAGTTTTTATGGGTTTAGGTTTTACAAAAACAAACGATAAGGTCGCCCGGTTTTTCAAAAGTCCCGCAGCACGAGAAAGTGCAAGTAAGTTTTTTGGTGCATTATCTGTTGGTAAAACAAAATGACACCATTTTTCACCTCGATTTCCAGGCATGGGACACGTATTAGTATGCGGACAGGGTGAGATAATAGAATAATTATTATGTAAAAAATTTGATCGTAAAAGAGATATAAAATTAGCCGCTCTCGGAATACCAGGCTCAACAACCACTATTAACGCTTTTTTTTGCGCGAATCGTTCTATCTTAGCAGCATATTTTTTTGTATCTTGTTCAAGCGGTTTGCTAGAATCCCAAAATAGCTCATTAAATAAATTTGCACAAAAAACTGCAGAAACAGGTTTTTGTACGCGTGTTTCTATCGTTCCTTTTATTCGAATAATTCTCCACGGTGCAATGCTTTTATTTGTTCTTTTGTTTAATTGGGCAACTACTGATAAAAATATTTCTTCTCCAAGAGATAATGATGTTGGAGAAATATCAACACAATAAAAAGCAAGGCTTTTTTCACGCAGTTCTGGACGGGCGAGCCATAAAGCTATAGGTAATGTAAGAGGGCCTGAGCCTAAATCGAGACAATAATCGCCGTCTTTTAAAGATACAAAGGCATTGTGAGCGAGACCAGAAAACAAATGCGTAAGACGCACTAAATTCCACCATTGAAAATAATACGTATATGCTGTTAATAAGCTTGGTTGGTTCATATACGACAAGCGTCGTGATGAGCGCTCATCAGTAAGTTGATGTGATAATTTTTTAATATTCCGTGGTAAGGAACCTCTTTGCTTGCTGCTAAGAGGCTTTATGTTTTGTAAAATTGTATCAAATTTAGAAAGAACATAAAGTGAATCTGGTTCTAAGGCCGAAAAAAGTTGAGTTTGTTCGCTTCTTTTTTTTATTACTGCTTCTTTTTTTGTTTTATTTCTCACCGTGTCCTCAGTTTTTTGTTTGTTGTAAAACAGATAAAATTTCGAGCAAAGTGCCTCTAATTTCTTGTATAGTGGCTGATATTTCTGCTGCTTTTGTGCCAAGGTCAGAAGAGGGAAATGCTAAGTCTTCAATTAGTCTATCTCGTGCACCCTCGATTGTATATTTTTTTTCTTGTATGAGATATTTCAACCGGAGAATAACTTGCACGTCTTTATTGGAATAAGAACGGCGGCGGCCCATATCTTTTGGAGGGCTTAAAGAAGGGATAATTGTTTCCCAATACCTAAGAACATGCGCTTTTATTCCTGTGATAGCTTCAACTTCCCCAATTAAAAATGATGCCATTACGTATCCCGTTCTTCCCAGCGCTTTCGAGAAGATTTAAGTTCAATAAATATGGGAATTTTATCAAAGCCGAGGTCTGAACGAAATTTGTTTTTTAAATATGATACATACGTTTTAGGCACCGATTCAGGGCGGCTTGCAAATAATAAAAAAACAATAGGGTTTGCTTGTGTTTGAATTGCATATTTGACACGAAAACTTCCTGCTTTTTTTGCTGGAGGAGGATTTGCAAGTATCCAATCTTTTACAGCTTTATTAAGAATACTTGTTGAAATCTTTGCGGTAAGTTGCTTGTAAACCTGCATAGAAACATTAAGTAAGTTTGTAATGCCTTTATTGTATTTTGCTGATATTTCTACAATAGGTGCATAATTCATATGGCCAAACATAATACGTATGTTTTCCTCTGCTTTTCTTGCAACGCGCCTTTCCTGTTTCTGGGTATCCCATTTATTTAAACAAAATATAATTCCACGTCCTCGGTCTACTGCTAATCCTATTATTTTTTTATCTTGTTCAGTTAAGCCTTCTTCGGCATCTATTAAATAAAAAAGAATATCAATACGGTTAAGCGTTTTAATTGCTCTATTAACAGAATAATACTCTACATCGTTTGTAATTTTGGCTTTTTTTCTAATGCCAGCTGTATCAATAACCTGAAAGTCTCTGTTTTTATATCTAAATGTCCCTTCAACAACATCACGCGTTGTTCCAGCATAATCACTAATGATAGATGCATCCGTTTTTGTTAAAAGATTAGATAAAGTAGATTTTCCAGTGTTGGGTTTGCCCATGATTGCTATTTTTATGCTTTTTTTCTCTTCACCTTCAAGTACATTTAAAAAATTTAGTCTGTTTGTAATTTCATCAGCTAATTCTGGCAAACGGTCTCCGTGTTCGGCAGAAATAAATAAAAGTTTTTGAAATCCAAAACGCTGGTAATTCCATGCTTCTTCTTCAAAACGCCCGCCTTCTGTTTTATTTACAGCGGCAATAACTTTATTCCAATGAGGCCTCAGTATCGAAATAAACTCTTCATCTTCTCCTGTAATTAAGGTTGCATCAAGAAGCAATAGAATTAAATCGGCATTTTTAAGAGAACTAAGTGTTTTTTGCACAACGAGTTCATCCATAGTTGCTTCCATAGCGTCTTCATCTCTATCAAGTTTAAATCCGCCTGTGTCCATTATAGAAACAGGTTTGTTATTTATAAATGCACATTCTGTAATAGGGTCTCGTGTAACACCTGGTGTTGGGTCGGTAATAGCACGTCTTTTATGTAAAAAGCGATTAAAAAGAGTAGACTTACCAACGTTCGGTCGACCTACAATTACCAACAACGGTAAGTTATGATATGATTTTTCTGGATCAAAAATTCTATTTTCCATGTATGTTCCTAATTAGGCTGAATGGTGTTTTCGTTCAAAAAAGTAGTAATAATTGTTTGTACATCGGCAGTCGTAGCGCAAAGAGGAATTCTTTTTGCAAGTGCTACAAGATCAGTATACCTTAAACAAGAAATAAATTCTTTAGCTTCTGATATTTTTGTTGGGGTGATGCTTAAAGTTCTAATACCCATTCCTAATAGTAATAGAAGGTTTTGTAGATTACTTGCCATTTCGCCACAGACAGATATTGGTATAGAAGCAGCGTTGGCACTTAGAATGGTGTATTGAATTTGTCTAAGAACAGCAGGGTTTAATTCTTGAAATAAATTTGAAACAATGGTGTTTTCTCGATCAACACAAAGCAAATATTGTGTTAAATCATTAGTTCCTAGAGAAAAAAAATCACATTGGTGGGCAAAAACATCAGACATAATCGAAGCGGAAGGAGTTTCTATCATAATTCCTAGGGGTATGTTTTTGTTAAAAGCAATGTTTTGGAGTGTCAGTTCTTCTTGTACTTCGTTAATAAGCTGTTTTGTTTTTTGTAATTGTTCCACATGGGTAATAAGAGGAATCATAATCTTTAAATTTCCAAAAACACTTGCTCTGTATAAGGCTCTTATTTGTGTTTTAAAAATATCTTTGCGATCAAGAGAAAATCTAATTGCGCGCCAGCCTAGAAGAGGGTTTTTTTCATTGCCAGAAGGCATGCCTTTTGCATTAATAATTTTATCGGCACCAGCATCTAGCGTTCTAATAGTTACTGGTTTATCGCTCATTATTTGTAAAACTTCTTTGTATATCTCAAATTGTTCGTTTTCTGACATTAGTAATGAAGTTTTGGATGCCTTATTAATAAAAAGAAATTCTGTCCTAAAAAGTCCAATTCCAGCAGCGCCGCATTCTATAGCTTTATGTGCATCTTCAAGAG
>DASRMY010000286.1:0-2091 GCA_035647695.1 Treponemataceae bacterium
GTTCTACAATTATAAGTATAACGATTACTGAAGCTACCATAATGTCAGTACGAAAACGCTGATATCCATAACGAATAGCAAGATCACCCAAACCACCTCCACCAATAGCACCAGCCATTGCAGAATAACCAATAAGATTAATAATTGTTAAAGTAATACCCGCAACTAAAGATGGTAACGCTTCTGGCAGAAGCACTTTAAAAATAATTTGCGAATTAGTTGAGCCCATAACTCGAGCAGCTTGTACCACTCCTGGATCTACTTCCTTAAGCGCCGATTCTATTACGCGAGCAACAAAGGGCGCTGCAGCAATAGAAAGGGGTACTATCGTAGCTGCAGTACCTATGCTAGTACCGATGAGAATACGTGATAGGGGGAAAAGCAAAATCATTAAAATAATAAAAGGAAATGAACGAAAAACGTTCACTATTCGTGTAATTATCTGATTCATTACTGGGCGTGGTTTTATCCCGCCAATAGGATCTGAGGTACATAAAAGAATACCTAGTGGCAAACCAAGAATCAATGAAAAAACAGTTGACCAAAAAACCATTGCTAGAGTTTGCCAGGTAGCACCACCAACCAGCAAAAAGAGTTGATTAAAATCCATTACACTTCCTCACCCAACAGAGCTTC
This sequence comes from Treponemataceae bacterium, assembly GCA_035647695.1. Lineage (GTDB taxonomy): Bacteria > Spirochaetota > Spirochaetia > Treponematales > Treponemataceae > CETP13. The sequence continues at coordinate 637 of DASRMY010000286.1, forward strand.
TTCTACAATAACACCCTGTTCTTTTAAATAATTAATTGCTTTTTCACATTCTAATTCAGAACCTGTAATATCAGTAACAAGAGTCCCAATATCATCATGAGGCAAACGCTGTATACCACCTGCTCGTATATTATATTCTATATCAAATTTTTTTGACAATTGGCTTAGCACAGGTTCTCCCGTTTTAGCCCCAATAAAACGTAATATATATCTGCCCCCTTCAGCAGACCATCTAACAAGTCCTTCTGCATTCTCTGTAAGATTAAATAAAAATTCTTTTGTTACCTTTGTCTTAGGATGTGCAAACAAGTCTTCAACCAAACCTTCTTCAACAACCCTGCCTTCATCTAAAACCGCAACCATTTCACAAGCATCTCGCACTACTTCCATTTGATGAGTAATCATTACAACTGTTAGATTCATTTTTTTTTGAATTTCACGTAACAATTGTAATATATTGCGTGTTGTCTGAGGGTCAAGCGCACTCGTTGCCTCATCACAAAACAAAATAGAAGGCTCATTAGCAAGAGCACGAGCAATTGCTACACGTTGTTTTTGCCCTCCAGAAAGAGTACTCATAGGAGCGTTTTTTTTATCTGAAAGCCCGACTAAATGCAAAAGGTCACTAACTCTTTTATGTATTTTTTCTTTTGGTATTTTACAAATTTCTAATGGATACGCAATGTTTTTTGCAGCAGAGCGAGATGATAGTAAATTAAAACTTTGAAAAATCATACCAATTTTTCTGCGCTGTAAAATAATTTCTTTAGCTGCTAAATTATCTACTCGCTTATTATCATAGTATATTGCCCCTGAATCGGGTTTTTCTAAAAGACTAATTAGCCGAACCAGAGAGGATTTTCCAGCACCACTTTTCCCAATAATGCCATAAATAGTATTTTCTGAAATTTCTAAACTAATCCCATTAACAGCATGAACACTTGCTCCTCCAGGATTTTTATATGTTTTATCGAGGTGCTCAAGTTTTATCCTCATTTTGCTCTCCAAAATTGAACATTATAAAAACAGCTGTTTTATAATGAGCATTTTTTTTACGTTTTTTTAAAACAATTTGTATATTTATGCATTTTTTTTGTATAAAGTCAATATAATTAGACTAAGAGAGGTAAAAAATGGCAAACAACTCAGCTTTCTGTGGGTTTTAATCCAGGCACAAAAAACTCTTGTGGTAATTTCACTGGCCTTCCTGTTTTAGCATCTACAACCGCCCATGAAACATTTGCTTCTGCACAAACAACCCCATCTTTTTTAACTACTCGTTGATAAAAGGTACCCGACACCTTGCCTAACTTGATTGGCTTGCATTCTATATATAACTTATCATCAAGAACTGCGGAAGCTTTATAAGAAATATCAATACGTGAAATATACAGATAGTAACCAGCTGCAATAAGCCCTTTATAATCAAAGTTTATTGCATGAAGATACTCCATA
>DASRMY010000287.1:0-2831 GCA_035647695.1 Treponemataceae bacterium
ATATTGAAGTTACTACTTTTAGAATAGAAAGTAACTATAAAGACGGACGGCATCCAGATAAAGTTAATTATACTGCAACAATAGAAGAAGATTTATCAAGACGAGACTTTACTATGAATGCTATTGCAGCCTCATTACTAAATGGCCATTTGTATGATCCTTTTGCAGGGCAAGAAGATATAAAAAATGGTGTGATTCGTACTGTTGGTCAAGCTAAAGAACGATTTAGAGAAGATGGCCTGAGACCTATTCGAGCTCTTAGGTTTGCTAGTCAGCTTGGTTTTAAAATTGAAGATAAAACGTTAGCAGCTATACCTCATACAATAGACATAGCTGCAAAAATAAGCATAGAGCGTTTTAGAGATGAATTTGTTAAAACTTTATCCAGCAAAAAACCTTCTGTTGGTCTCAAGCTCATGGAAGAAAGTGGGATGCTACAACTTTTTCTTCCAGAACTTACTTTATGTCGTTCAGTGAAGCAAGCAGATGTTCGTGGTTTTCATGCTTTTGATGTTCTCGATCATCTTTTTTATAGCTGCGATGCAGCACCTTTTTTCCCAGTGCAAAAAAACAAATCAAAGAGCGGCTCAGCAGTGTTTTTAAGCGTGCGTCTACGATTAGCTGCTCTCTTTCATGATATTGGCAAACCGAGCGTAAAAAAAACTGAAGAGCGAGAAGGTGTTGGGACTGTATATACTTTTTATAAGCATGAAAAAGCAAGTAAAAAAAACACGATGATTATTATGAACCGCTTAAAATTTCCAAAAGCTATTACCGCATACGTATGTCATCTTATTAGAGAACATATGTTTTTTTATGAGCCCCATTGGACAGATGCAGCTGTTAGGCGGTTTTTAGTTCGTCTCACTCCCCCTGAGCCTATTTTGTGGAAAAATGATTTAAAATCAAATTTAAAACAAACAATAAACGATCTTTTTGATTTACGCATTGCAGATGTTAGTGGAATGACTAATAAGCCTGCTCTTTTACATACGGGAGCATGGAGCAATAATCTTATCGAGTTTCGCAACAGAATAGATTCTATTCTGAAAGAGGAATCTGTTCTGCAATTAAAAGATTTAGCTGTGAGTGGAATAGATTTACTCGAAGTAGGAATATCAGAGGGGCCTGAATTAGGAGTTGTTTTAAAAGAGCTTTTAAAAGTAGTTATAGAGGACCCATCTAAAAACAACAAAAAAGCGTTGTTAAAAATGGCAGAATCTTTTACGGGTTGCAAAAAACCCTAAACAAACAACAGTGAAAAGACGTGCCTGTTATTTTTTTAAACAGGTATAACAATTAAATCATCATATTCATTGCTTTTCTAACTTCATCTAGAGTTTGTCTAGCCATTTCTCTTGCCTTATTTGATCCATGTATTAAAACATTTTTAATATATTCTGGGTTTCTTTCAAGTTCTTTGCGTTTTTTTCTAATAGGGCGTAGTTTTTCATTTAATGCTTCTGTTAGCATTTTTTTAAGCATTCCGCCACCGCCATTCCCAATGAGCTCAGCAATAGCTACTTGATCTGTATCTGTGCAAAGATTAATTAGATCAATTAAGTTAGCTACTTCGGGACGGTTTGTAGGATCATACGTAATAAAACGTTCTGTATCAGTTTTTGCTTTTTTTACCAGCTTTGCTGTTTCATCCTCTGTCGAAGAAAGATAAATAGCATTGTTACGACTTTTGCTCATTTTCTGATTGCCATCAAGTCCCATAATGTGAGGTGTTTTGCTTAAAAGAACTGAGGGTTCAGGAAAAACAGGATTTTTAGGACTAAAGCGATCATTAAAGCGACGTGCAATAAGGCGGGTAAGCTCTATATGTGGAAGTTGATCTTTTCCTGCTGGAACAACATCTCCTTTGCAAAATAAAATATCACAAGCTTGATGGACAGGGTAGGTATACATTCCTGCATTTACATTTTTTATACCTGCAGATTGAATTTCTTCTTTGACAGTAGGGTTTCTACTTAATTCTGCATTTGAAACAAGGGTTAAAAAAGGCAATAGCAATTGATTTGCTTCTGGTACATAACTATGTGGATAAATAGTAACATCATCAGATGGTTCTATGCCGCATGCTAAGTAGTCAATCACAAGTTCTTTTGTGTTTTGTGAAATTTCATCAAATGCATCATGGTCAGTGAGAACCTGATAGTCTGCAATGAGAATACAAGTTGGTACACCGCTTTTTGATAGTTTTACACGATTTTGCAAGGAACCAAAATAATGTCCAATGTGTAATTTTCCTGTTGGACGGTCTCCTGTAAGTACGCGGTGTTTAGAAGGATTATCTTGCAAGTCTTTTTCTAGTTTTTTGCTACGCTCAAGAGCTGCAGCGAATGTATCATGTGCCATAAGTCTCTTATCCTACCGTTTTTAATGTTTTGGCTAGTAGTGTATCAAAAAAAAAGATGTTATACTATAACAAATTAAAATATTTATAACTAATAAGGAACATTCATGAGAAAAAAAACTCAAAATTGTATACTTATATTTTTTTTGTTTTTTGCACCCATTTATGTAGAGGGTTTTACGAACAAACAAAAGATTTATTCTGTATCTGATGATATATATTCTAACATTGAATTTTTATATATTAATGCTGGTCTTGCTTTACCGTCTTCTTCTGGTCCATGGACTGGGGCAGAACTTTGCAATATGCTTAGGAGTATACATGTAGAAGACATGACTGACTCTATTCGTTTGCTGTATAAGTCTGTACAAGTCGAGTTATATGAAAAACCACAACTTGTTTTTGAAAAAGACTTAGGTGTATCTATTCCAATAGTTATTAATCCTGAACTATATACTCATACAAATAT
>DASRMY010000288.1:0-3418 GCA_035647695.1 Treponemataceae bacterium
CTACAATAGGTAACTGTGTATCAGACGAATCAGAAATTCTAACAGCAACAACATCATGCGAACGACCAAGCCGAGCAAGGTCTTTTTCGTAACCTGCACATCTAAAGTCAGAAAAAATCATTACAAGAGATCTGTTTTTTAAACGTTTTGCAGCACCTCTAATTGCCTGTACTAATGCTGTTCCTTCACTGTTTCTATCGGGAATAGAGTCAAGCTTATAAAACAAACGCATTGCCGCATCTTTGCTGACTTTGGGAACTGCAGTATATTCGAGTGCTCCACTAAACAAAACGCCACCAATTGGACTTGCATTTTTTTGAGCAGCTAAAAGGACAAGGGCTGCTGCCTCTGTGGCTGTTTCGATTCGACTACATTTTCTAATTGACCCATCAGAACTCACCACTATTCCGCCTTCCATAGAAAGAGAACGATCTACAATTAAAAAAACAATGAGTTCGCGCTCTTCCTCGTACATTTTAACATAGGGTTTTCCCATTCTTGCTGTAACATTCCAATCTATTGAACGAACATCGTCGCCACGTAAATAATTTCGCACACCAACAAATTCGATACCGCGCCCCGAATACATAGAACGATAGCTCCCTGAGCGCATTCCATCGGCAATACTTTTAGCAGACAAATTAAGAGCTGCAGCTTTTTTTGCAAGAACCTTTTGAGATCTACGCATTAGGGAACCGGCATGAGAGCTAAAATTTTGGCAATAAGATCGTCTGCACTAATTCCATCTGCAGCAGCCTCATACGACAACAACAACCTATGACGCAAAACACTTGGCGCAGCTGCTTTTACATCTTCAGGAATAACATAATCACGCCCCGCAAACATAGCCTGCACTTTTGCACAATTATATAATGCAATACCACCTCGAGGAGAAGCACCACATGATATATATCGTAAAAAATCTATGCTACTGCTACGTTTTATTGTTTCAGGTCGAGTAACACCAACAAGCGAAACAATGTAGGAAACTATTTTTTCATCGACCTTTACAGAACCAAGCATAGCACAAATTCTCTTAAAATCTTTTGCTGCTAACACTTTGTCTACGGCAGTTAATGCGGCAAGACCAGCGGTTGTAACTATTGCTGCCTCTTCTTTTGCAGAAGGATAGTCTACAAGTATTTTTAACAAAAACCTATCGAGCTGAGCCTCTGGTAATGTATACGTACCTTCTTGCTCTATGGGGTTTTGTGTAGCAAGAACAAAAAAAGGCTCTGGTAATGCATACGTTTTTTCGCCTATAGTTACTTGCTTCTCTGCCATAGCTTCGAGTAATGCAGACTGAACTTTTGCTGGTGCGCGATTAATTTCATCAGCTAATACGATATTGCTAAAAACTGGCCCTTTTCGAACCGAAAACGCTCCCACATTTTGATCATAAATAAGAGTACCAGATACATCTGCGGGTAATAAGTCAGGCGTAAACTGAATGCGCTTAAATTCTAAACCAGAAATATCTGCAAAGGTTTTAACTACAAGTGTTTTAGCAAGACCTGGCACACCCTCTAAAAGAACATGACCATCACAAATAAGACATGTTAAAATGCCATCAATTACCTGTGTTTGCCCAATGACACGCTTAGCTACCTCATCACGGCATTTTTTTGCAAGATCTTTAAACCATTCAAAATCTGACATACCAACTCCCTTTTACCTATCTAGATATCTGTATAAAAAATATATTCAGTTTCTTTGTATATTTATGCATTTGCTGTTGCTCTTTGAAACTTTTTTTTGTAATATACATTATCATGATACACAATTTAGCACAAGAATTAAACAACATACTCGCAGACTCAACAATTGGGGTTATGCTTTCTGACCTTGGAAGCAGAATGTATTTTCCGAAAGGAATAATTGCTCAAAGCGTAGAAGCAAAAAACCATGGAAAAAAAGCCAACGCAACAATAGGTGTAACGCTTAAAAATGGCACACCCCTTATACTTCCTGCAATTCAAGAACAAGCACCAGGATTAACAGCTCAAGAACTTGTTGCCTATTCGCCAACAGCAGGAAACCTTACGTTACGAGAACTTTGGAAAGAAAAAATAAAAAACAAAAACCCCGCTCTCATTAATAAAAACTTTTCGTTACCAGTCGTTGTCCCCGGTTTAACAGCTGGACTTTCATATCTAAGTGATCTTTTTTTATCAGCTGAGGATGTTTTACTAACAGCAGACCCTTCATGGGACAATTATTCACTAATAGTTACAACACGCCGCAATGCAAACATACAACCGTTTAATTTATTTGCGAACAACGCCTTTGACCGGACTGCATTTAAAACTGCAATGCATAACGAAGGCAAAAAAGGAATTGTTAAACTGCTTCTTAATTTTCCACAAAACCCATCTGGATTTTCACCCTCAATAAATGAGGCAAAACAAATATGCCAGATTATAAAAGAAACAGCTGAAAATGGTGCACAGATAATGGTCTGGTGTGATGATGCATATTTTGGACTTAATCATGAGGATTATATAGAAAAACAATCGCTTTTTTCGTATCTCTGCGATATTCATAAAAACATAGTCGCTGTTAAAATAGACGGCCCTACAAAAGAAGATTTTGCATGGGGTTTACGCTGTGGGTTTTTAACTTTTGGAGGAAAAGGACTTACACACGAGCACTATGATGCAATTATAAAAAAACTTATGGGATGTATTAGATCCTCTGTTTCTTGTGCAGCAACACCAAGTCAAACAATGATTTTAAATGCGCTAAACACACCAGCTATAGAAGAGCAAAAAAATGCGTATAAAGAAGTACTTACATCTCGATACACATGTGTGAGAGCTTTTTTAGACACAAAAAAAGATGACCAAAACCTTACTCCGCTCCCTTTTAACTCTGGTTATTTTATGAGTTTTCATACCAATACTATTAATGCTGAAAAATTACGCCAAAAACTATTAACCGACTATCAAATTGGAACAATTGCTATAGATGAGCAAACACTGAGAGTTGCTTTTTCGAGTATTGATGAAGAACAAATACAAACAGTATATGCTTCAATATACGAAGCAGCAAGCAGAATAGCCAATGCGTAAATATTTTGCCATTGCTTTAAGCTTAGTATTAATAGTAAGCTTAAGTTTTTGTAAAGTAAAACACACCCAACCAGTAATTATTTGGACAAATGAAGCAGAATTTGCCTCATACGCCGAACTCTTTAATGCAAGCCAGGATAAAGTAAAAGCAGTTGTTTTATACAAAAAAAATCCTGTTGAAGCATTTCCTCCCTCTGAAGATGAAGAAGAACCTGACATTGTTGTGGGACAATGGCTTAAGAACAAAAAAACGCGCCGAAATTTTATACCCATCGATTATTTGTTTACAGACCAACATATAGACAAACACATTTTTTATCCGCAGCTTTTATCTCTCGGTTCTATAG
>DASRMY010000289.1:0-5011 GCA_035647695.1 Treponemataceae bacterium
CATTTATACAGTATGTTTTTAACCTGCCCATGACCGGCTTTATTTACGGTTTTCTTTTAACAATTGTTTCATTTTTAAATATTTTTATCTTTGCCACAATTGATATTGCTCTTATCTCACTTTTTATTATTGAGTATATAATTATTTACACAACACGTAAAACTAGAAATGTTTGGGCAATTATTGGCATAACTATTCTAATGACCTTACCTTTTATACCGTATTTATATCAAATAGCAAAATATGCCGATGCACATGTAAACAATTTAATTGTGCATTCCTCTTTTTCTGTGCATGTATTGTATGCTTGGATAATTGTTCCTTTTGAAATAATGATGATACGTATTGCAGTTCGTTTAAAAATCTGGGGAAGGCATCCTTCTATCACAAGAAAAAAAAGAATTATTCAAGTTGCTGTTGTTCTTCTTATTATAATTGTGCTTATTATGTCTACTTTTGTTCGAAAAAAACTAATTCTTCATACCACAGAAGAAAACATTGATATTAAAAACAAAACAGATTCTGTGTTGACTCTTAATTGTTCGCATGAAAATCTTTTTGAACGGCAATGTGCACAAATGTACATTGAATCAAAAACACCTATTTTGCGTTATGAAATAATCGCACGGTCTAAAAATCCTTTGCCTATTTTAGAAGCAAATTACCCCTATGACATGCTAACAGCTCCATGTATAGCTCTTTTTAATATAGATGAATGCCCCCCTAATCCATTAAAACTTACGTTTACCTATAATGCGAAATATGATGTGATGTATGAAATAGAGGCTTTTTATACCATACAAGATGTCTTGTATTCTGAAAAAAAAGAATACGTGTTTCCAAAACTAAAAGAGGAGTCACCGTGAGTTCCTCAGTCTTTATTCATGCAGACCTAGATGCTTTTTTTGCCGCTGTTGAGCAATTGGATAATCCTGAGTACAGAGGCAAGCCTGTCATTGTGGGAGGCCTGCCAACAGATAAAAGAGGTGTTGTATCAGCATGTTCCTATGAAGCACGTACATACGGTATTCATTCTGCAATGCCTGTTTTTAATGCCTACAAACGTTGTCCTTGTGGTATTTTTCTTAGAGGGCGAATGAAACGATATCAGGAAAAATCAAATGAAGTGTTGCAAATTTTTTCTAATTATTCTCCAGATGTTCAACAAATATCTATAGATGAAGCTTTTATTGATATTACTGGTACTGAAAAATTATTTGGTACACCTGAAGACACTGCAAAAAAAATACAAAAAGAGGTGTTTGAAAAAACAGGATTAACACTTTCTATAGGGCTTGGCACAACAAAATACATAGCAAAAATTGCTTCTGATATAAACAAACCCAATGGCATTTACTATGTACAAGCAGGAGCAGAAAAAGACTTTATGCTGTCACTTCCATTGAAAAAAATTTGGGGCTTAGGAAAAAAAACACAAGAAAAACTTAAAAATGCAGGATTGCATACTACCAAAAGTGTTTATAATGCATCACAAGCTATGCTTGCAGGAATTATAGGTAAAAACACTGCCCTTTTTTTATATAATGCTGTTCGCGGACAAATGGCGGAAAAGTTTAATCAAAAGCCAAAATCACGATCCTTGAGCTCGGAGCGCACCTTTCCAATCGATATTAATGATACGTATATTATAGAAACAGTTCTTATGGAATTATGCTATGAAATAATGTATAAAATGCAAGAAAAAAAATGGAATAGCAAAACGGCTGCTATAAAAATACGATATGAAGATTTTACCACTATACAAGCACAAATTACTACAGAGCATTGTATTTTGTCTGCAGAAGATTTATTTACAAAAATTAAGAATCTTTTTTATAAAAAATATGAAAAAAGCAGAGCCATTAGACTCATTGGTTGTGGTGTACAAAACCTAGGAAAAACATCTATCCCTCAGCAAGCAGAGCTTTTTGATTTTGAAGACAAAAAAACACGTGCTGTAGAAAAAGCAATTTTAGAATTGAAAAAAAAGGATTCTTCGTTAGACGTAAAAAAAGCCCGTTTATTAACGAAGACTCCCTTTAAAACTAGTTTCGCATTTTTTTTTGTCTTTTTTTTACCTTTTATTTCATTTTTTCAAAGCCTTATTAGTACTGATAATGACTTTAAACCATTGTCAGGTATAATAGCTAAAGAATTTCCCAAAAGTATTCCTGTAGAAGATCCAAAATCACTCTATGAATTTTCACCCGATAATGAAAACATTGAATTTTATACAACTGGTACTTGGGATACCTCTTTGAGCATTAGCTTTGATGTAACAAAAGACGCTTTTGACACTGTCTTTATACCTAACATTCCTGTTTTAAAAACAACTATAGACCTAAGCACGTGGTTTTTACTCTTTGACACATGGTATTTTGAGGCAAATGTTGCAGATGGATTTCATTCAAATACTGTTGCAGCGGGATATTATGGTACGAGCATTTTAAAACATGCTCGAATTGGTAATAGATATATAGAATTTGATGATACCTATGGTATTTCTAAAGCAGGGTATGGATGTGCATCGAGTGCCAGTCAGACACCTGGTTTTATGACAGAATGGGAAGGAACTAATTGGAGTGGGCATTCTATTATACGGTATGAAAAAATTGACACGTACGAAAAAAAATGGATTGGTCACAATGCGATAACTCAAACTGAAATTCCGCTTAACGAGTATACATCGAGTTTACGTTTTGTTTTACCTGCAACAATAGTGGTTCAAAACATAGCCCATGTGCTGGTCGAAACAACTACATTACAGAAAGCAGATTTTATAGATGAAAATGGTGTTTACTATAAAGCACTCGGTTCTGATGATTTTATGATTATTCCTTCTACAAAATCACTTATACTGCGCAGACCTCAAACAGGAAACATTCTTATTCGGTTTTTTTCAAACAACGCTGATTCTACTAAAGAACAAACACTAATAGCCCTAGGTAATTGGGATGATACAGATTCTTTTTTAGGGAGTATTCAGTCTGCTTTTAATATAGGTGCTAATGAGGTTGGTTGCATAGTTAATTTGGCAGAACTTTCAGGAACACTCTCTTCGAGCGAACATTTTTTTATAAAAACAAGTACTCCAAATACTGGAGAGTATCAAAACAGTACTGGGGTTAGTAGCTTATATTTACAGCGAAAAAATTGTTTTTCTCCATTTGCTGACTATTCTTTATATACAACAAACTCTGGAAGCTTTGCATCTTTTGTACAAGTACAACATGCTTCAACCCAAGCACTTGCTAAAGATTTTTCAGCTTCTCTTTTAGATACTTTTTCTTTGTTTGGCGGTTCATTTACAAATTCAAATTTTTTTGACAATAGTTTTTCTGTTATACAAGTCTATTCAATAGATAGCACAAAAACCTTAGATCGCTACCCTTTTTCTACAACAAATCCTTTTGTATATTTTAGCAATAAACACCATACAGACCTACATCTTTCATTACAAAAAACAACTGCAGTAGAAACCTTAGATATAGGAACAAATGCAACTACGAGCACTATTAGAGTATACCGTAATGGAATAAATGAGCAATCTTTTATCTACGATAAAGAAAAGGGAATTATTAGTCTTTCACCACCCCTTTCTGTGTTTGACAATATACGTATTAGTTGGTCAGAATATTCTGATACGGCAGAAACAGGGCTTTTTACTGCCGCTGTAGGCTTTAAAAAACAGCTATCAGATGTATTTGCCTTTGATATTTCATCTTCACTTTTTTACCCTGTATCAGATAATAAAACATTTGCTAGCTTGCAAACAAGCACTCCTTTTTCTATTGCAGCTGCAGTAAATACACATTTTAAAACAAATTCAATACATGTTGAAAACACTCTTTGTGCCAATTTGCAAAAAGAAAACCCCTCAGATATATTACGTGTTTTTAGTATGAATGGAGATTCTCCTGTACATCTTTATTTAGACGCTAATGCGGTCATTCAAGATGCCACATCCTATATGACTGCAAAGACATCACGTTCAGAAACAAATAATGGCTATGAGCTTCTAATTGATTGGAACTTTTCGACTTCTTATGCTTCTGAAGAAACACCCGCCGAAGCATTTTTAGCTTTTAAATTTGCTAACTCAGCAAAAAGCATCGCTAATGCAAGTGAGTTTTTTATAGAAATTTCTGGACTTGATAATGCCGCATTTGCAACTAATACTGAGGTTATTTTAGAGTTAGGGGTTTCTAATGACGGTAAATCAACACCTCTTACACCACGTTGGCAATTAAAACAGGAAGATATTGTAGACTCAATAATAAAAATACAACTAAGTACGTTAGATTTACAAAGAATAGGTTCCCATTCTGCAGCGCGTATAATTGTCAAAACTACAGATATTAATGACACTAATCGTATAGGCAGTTTAACTATTAAAAAGTGTGCTATACAACAATCATCCTTTGTCACAAATTGCCCCAGTATGTATTCACATACTGGAGCCCAGCAAGTAGTAGTACCACATTCTACTACTCAACCACAAAACATGCTCATGTTTACACCCGAAGGAGTAAATTATGTACAAGAAGTATCATGGAATGCACCTACTAATACCATAAACCATGCACAATTTTCTCCCTTTTCTGCTATAAAATACACCAATAACATTCCTATTTCCCAATATGGAAAAATGCATTTTTTTGTTTATTTTCTTCCAGACGATGATAATACAGTAGACCATTATACACTACAAATACAGTTAGACAGACCCGAAACAAATAGTATTACGAACGCAGTTTATCTTAGATTGTTACCAAAAACGGTGCTTACATTACACAATGGATGGCATGAATGTGTTTTCGATATGCTAACACAGACACTCACCATTGATGGAACACCCATTAATACCGCTGATTTTAACGCCAATGTTAATGCGACTATATCACCCACCCGTTTAAAAATAGAAATAATGCCTTCTACAATAGACGGTGGCCCAACAACTAATCAATCAAAGACTGCCTCTGGTTCTTTATACATTGATGAAGTATATTTT
>DASRMY010000290.1:0-5139 GCA_035647695.1 Treponemataceae bacterium
ACATATAAAAGCAACAAAGGGAGTTATAATAGCTTCTGGAGGGTTTGCAAGTGATATTGAATTTAGAAAAAAATACGATTCTAGACTTACAGAATCAGTGCTCAGTACAAACAAACCTTTTGCAACAGCAGAAGTTTTAAAAGCAGCAATAGATATAGGCGCAGATACACAAGACCTTTCATACATACAAACAGGTGCCTGGGCTTGTCCTGACGAAACTGGCTATGGGGTAGGTCCCCAGTTTTCCGAATACATTGTATTTCAATATGGTATTATAATAGACCCAAAAACGGGTAAAAGATTTGTTAACGAACTTTCAGATAGAAAAACACTTTCAGATGCACTTTTTAAAAGAGGCCATCCCTGTATTGGTATTGCAGACACGACAGCAGTAACACGCTCTGGCTGGAATATAGATGTGGCTATTAAAAAAGGAGTTGTTCAGATGTTTAACTCGATAGAAGAAATCGCTCATTATTATCAAATACACTCGAGTGATTTAAAATCTACTATTGCTTTTTTTAATAAAAACTGCAGTAAGGGTAAAGACAGCGAATTTGAAAAGCCCATATTAAAAAACGCCAAACCTATAGAAAAAGCCCCATACTATACAATGAGATTATGGCCCAAGGTCCATTTTTGCATGGGCGGACTAAAAATAAATACCAAAGCAGAAGTGTTAGGTACAAAAAAAACTCCTATACGCGGCCTGTATGCGGCAGGAGAAGTTACAGGCGGTGTTCACGGTGCCTCACGCTTAGGGAGCTGTTCTATTACTGATTGCATTGTGTTTGGTAGAATTGCTGGACACAATGCTGCAAAGCATACATAAAATTTTTAAATGCAAGCCCTTTACAAAGTGCCAACTTTTGTATATAGTCAAGTTGGCACTTTAGAAAAAAGGAAGATATATGATAGAGTTTAAACAGGTAAAAAAACAGTTTAAGGAAACAAAGATAATAAAAGGCATAGATATGACTATCCGTGATGGCGAATTTGTTGTCTTTGTAGGTCTTAGTGGATGTGGAAAAACTACTTGTCTTAAAATGATTAATAAGCTTATAAAACCATCTTCGGGAACCATTCTTATTGATGGTGAAGATATTGCACATTTAGATGCTATTAAATTGAGACGAAATATTGGATATGTTATTCAGCAAACTGGATTGTTTCCGCATATGACAGTGGCTAAAAACATAGGAATTGTTCCAGCCTTAGAAAAATGGGAAAAAGAACAAATTGAAAAGAGAACCATTGAACTTTTAGAAATGGTTGGTATGGAGCCACAGATGTATCTGGATAGATACCCAAGTGAGCTAAGTGGTGGTCAACAGCAACGAATAGGTGTTGCGCGAGCGTTTGCAAATAATCCTGATGTTATTTTAATGGACGAGCCTTTTAGTGCGCTGGACCCTATTACGAGAAACCAGTTACAAGATGAGTTGTATCTTTTACAGCAAAACTTAAAAAAGACAATAGTTTTTGTTACACACGATATAAGTGAAGCACTAAAACTAGGAGATAAAATTTGCATAATGGAGGATGGACAGATTCTTCAGTATGACAGTCCTGAAAACATATTAAAAAATCCTGCAAAAGGATTTGTAGAAGAATTTATAGGTAAAAACAGAATTTGGGAAACACCCGAATTTATTACTGCAAAAGATATTATGCTTTGTGATCCTGTAAAAACGTTTAAAGAAAGAAACATTATTCAGGGACGTGAAATAATGAAAAACAATAAGGTAGATAGTTTACTTATTGTTGATTCTAAAAACAAACTTATTGGCATGGTAAAATCGAAACAAATACGAAGCGTCGAAAATAAAACAGCAAAACTAGCAGAAATAATGGCTGTTACATTTGAAGTAACACATGAAAACGATAATATTGTAGATGTTATTAAAGTTATGGTAGATAACCACTTGAGGTTTATTCCAGTTGTTAATGACAAAGGTACTTTATCAGGTCTTATAACACGTAGTAGCTTAATAGAAGTACTCGGAAGCCAGTACATGGAAGGAGACGAATCAGATGAATAGGATGACAATTTCTACATTGTTTAATTTTTTTGTAAATAGGGGAGACGAGGTTTTTAAACTTTTATTTCAGCATATTCAACTTACCTTTATTGCAGTTGGCTTTGCTATATTAGTTGGCATTCCCCTGGGAATTATTATTGCTCGATATAAAAAATTATCTGGTCCTATTATTGGAGTCGCAAATGTAATTCAAGCAATACCAAGTCTTGCATTACTTGGGTTTTTAATTCCATTTTTAGGAATCGGAAGTTTTCCAGCGATAATAATGGTTCTACTGTATTCTCTATTACCCATTGTTAAAAATTGCTACACAGGTTTAATTAATATTGATGGAGATTTGCTCGAAGCAGCAAAAGGAATGGGAATGACAAAGAGACAGGTGCTTTTTAGAGTACAAATTCCCTTAGCTATGCCAGTAATTATGGCAGGTATTAGAATATCTGCCGTAACCGCAGTAGGACTTATGACAATAGCAGCCTTTATTGGGGCTGGTGGTTTGGGTGACCTTGTCTTTAGAGGCGTTCAAAGTGTAAATAACAATATGATTGTAGCAGGTGCTCTACCTGCATGTGCCCTGGCTCTGTTAATGGACTTTTTTATTGGAAAATTAGAAAAAGTAACCGTGCCCAAGGGATTAAAAAAATAAATACGGAGGTATTTGATGAAAAACGGAAAAAAAATGTTAGGCCTAATACTAACAACAATGATAGCGCTTACTTTTATGATAGGTTGTAGTAAAGATACTGATAACACAATTGTTATAGGATCTAAAAACTATAATGAAGCCTTAGTTTTAGGTAATATGTATGCGTCTCTATTAGAGGCAAATACAGATTTAAACATAGTTCGAAAACTTAATCTTGGTGGAACTAATGTAGCATTCCAAGCGCTAAAAAACGGCAGTATCGACTTGTATCCTGAATATACAGGAACTGGCTATGTCTCTATTATGGGAAAAACCGCGATAGGCGACACAAAAAAAGTGTATGATGCTATGAAAGAATACTATAACGATGAACTCGACATTGCAGTGCTTACTCCTCTTGGGTTTAACAATACGTATGCAATGGCAGTTCGAAAAGACACGGCCGAAAAATACAATCTTAAAACCTGTTCAGACTTAGCAAAGGTAAGTGATGAGCTGGTTCTTGGAAGTACTTTTGAGTTTGCCGAGCGAGAAGACGGTTATTTAGGTATGAAAAAAGTGTACAATATGGAATTTAAGGATTCTAAAAGTGTCGACGGTGCCCTACGGTATACCGCGCTTGCTAACGGAAACTCCGATGTAATCGACGCCTTTACCACCGACGGTCTTTTAAAAATGTTCGATCTCGTTGTCCTCGACGACGACCTCGGTTTTTTCCCACCATACCATGGTGTGCCAATAGTGCGAAACGAAACAATTAAAAAACACCCTGAAGTAAAAGTGCAACTCGAACGTCTCGGCGGTCTTGTTGACGAAAAAGCCATGATTGAAATGAACTACCTAGTAGACAAAGAAGGTCAAGATCCCGAAAATGTCGCCGACAACTTCTTACGTACAAATGGTCTTATAGATTAAAGTTATATAGCAATACATGTGTAGCAGCGCCCCTCATAGAAGGGGCGCTTTTTTTATAAATCTGAGGGAGATTGCTGTATTATATTTTGTTATTTTGCACCGGATTAGCAGCCAAAGTGTTAGCCTTTAAAAACAAAGGAACGTGATTTTCCTTCTTGTTTTGCCTCATACAGTGCTTTATCTGAGCGAAAAAGCAAGGATTTAATAGTCGCATTCTTTGTGTCGTTAGCAAAGCTTCCAGATATACCAATCGAACAACTTAACTGAGTGTTTTTTTGTAAGGATCTATGAGATTTCTTGCTCGAGCGTAGTACAGAGGCAAAGGAGTTAGTGTCTAAAAGATTTGTTATAATTCTATCAGCGAGTGCTTTTGCCTCTGCTAACGGTGTTTCAGGAAGTACTATTACAAATTCATCACCGCCATATCTAAAAATCAGGTCGTTATCACGAGTGCTGTTTTCTAATAACTCAGCAGTTTTTTGTAAAATTATATCTCCCATTGCATGTCCATAGGTATCATTAAAAAACTTAAAATTATCGAGGTCTATAAAAAGAATAGATAAAAACATTTCTTCTGATCGTTTGTTACGCCTCATACGTGAAAGCTCTATTTTTATAGAAGCTTCTAATAAATTTCTATTTCCTATTCCTGTTAACTGATCTGTTGTTGCTGTTTTTTCGAGAAGTACATTTTGCCGACTCAATTCTTTGTTTTGATTGTGTATTATATCGTTTTGTTCAAGTCTTTTAAGAGCAAGCCCCAGCTGCCTTATTGCAATAGATAAAACTTGCATGGTTTCGGCTCTCATTTTTTGCTCCCTTTTGTCAAAAATAAATAAAATCTGGTTAACTGCGTGCTCACCAGACACAAAAAAAACACTAAAGGCAGTAAAATAGCTGAGTCCTTTGTTTTCCTTAGTAACTTGTTTGGGTAAATTCTTAAAATAGCGTTGACCGTGTTTTTGCTTTAATAGAGGTAATAAGAGTGCTAAACTTTCTGAGTTAATTCCTTTTGCTTTTCCTCGTGTTTCTTTTATTGTCCACTTTTCATTAGTCCAACTGATAAAATACAATGTGGTTGTTATAAAACTGCTGTAAAACAAATTCATTGATTCTGATAATAATTCTTTTTTACTAATAATGCCAGAACTCATTATCTGAAAAGTATTTAAAAACTGAATATCATCGAACCTTTGATGTAAGGTTACAAGTTGTGTTTGCATCTTAGCAGAACTGAGTATCCACCCCCAATTAGTATCTATTTCTTTAAGGCGAATTGGTATTGGCTCTGGCAGCTCAGAATCCAGTCGTGCAGCAAAACAGGAGATATACCATTTATTTTCTCGTTCTTTTGCATGAGCGAGCCCAGTTTGCCATTTTTGCTGAGCTTTTTGCATATTTTCTTTGCGTTTAAATAGATCTCCAGCCACAAGAAAATAAAAAGGTGTAAAATATTGAATATTATCATTTGGTTCAAACAAAAACTTTTTAGCAATAGCAAGTTCTGCCGGATTATCTTGTAATAAAGCTTGAAAA
>DASRMY010000291.1:0-2197 GCA_035647695.1 Treponemataceae bacterium
CTTCTAAGCCGTGGCGATAATTACGGACAAAAAGAGTGGAGCGAAAAACAAAAACTAGAATACAGTATGAAGCAAATGCAAGAACGACAAGGATATTATTCAAATCTTTGCAATTTGTGTTTAATTGCAATTAAAAAAGGCTTTAAACTAATCATCGAAAACCCATATGGAAGTGTCAATTTTCTAAAACAATTTTTTCCACTTAAACCAGAGGTAGTATTATATGACAGAAGAAAAATGGGCGACTTTTATAAAAAGCCAACACAATTTTTTTTCATAAATTGCGTACCGGAGTTTAAGTTATGGGGAGACTGCGCCACAACAATCGGGAAGAAAAACCCAATAGAAGATAATCACGGCTTTAGCCGTTCTATTATTTCTCCAACTTTTGCAAAAAACTTTATAAAAACATACATTATTAATTGAGGTGCCTATGTTAGTTAAAAGAAACATTAATAAAAAAAACTATGCGGTTGAAATGGGTGAACCATTGTACAAGCAAGGTTATGAAACAGACGATGGAATTATAGAACTTGCTTTAATAAAAACTAACAGATATTCAAATATTTATGACATCATAGAAGTAAGTACAGGTATGACTCTTGTACCAGATGTAGGAAGACTAAAAGAAACTGCTTTTGTAAATATTTGTATGTTATTTTGCATTTTAGGGAGCAAAGTTATTAAATCAAGAATGAGTGAATATGAAAAAATTGAAAAATTACCATTATGGAAAGAAGAAGACGTATAGGAGATAAATTATTATGAAAGATAAGATTATGCACAATGGCAGAATATCATGTCTCTGCTCAAAATGTCATTCGAAGAACGTTTACTACTTGAAACAAAGAAAAGTTGTACTGCCGTTTTCTCCGAATGACAAAATGATACATAACCAAGGAAATGGCAAATGGCATACTTTAAGAACAATACGAGAACGCTATTGTATGTATGATATTGCGTGGAACAATGCAGAAACAGAAATTTTAATGTTAGTATGTCGAGATTGTGGAGAGAGTGAACAAATCGAATTATAGGAGATTAAAGACTATGACAGATTTTGAGTTTATGGTGCAAGACAGAATAACAAAAATCCGTAGTATAAATGAATTATATAATTTAGAAAAAAATGCGTATGTTTCATTTAGTGGTGGAAAAGATAGCCTTGTAGCTTCTTTACTTTTAGATAAAGCTTTACCAGGTAATAAAATACCAAGAGTTTTTATTGATACGGGAATTGAATATCAAGAAATAAGAAAGTTTGTGTTTTCTCAAATTGCTTTAGATAAACGCGTTCGTGTTTTAAAATCGGGAGTAAACATTAAACAAATGTTAGAGAAAGACGGTTACCCATTCAAGAGTAAACAACACGCTCACAATGTTGCAATTTATCAGCATAGCGGAATGACAAGAACGAATGAAATGTATTTAGGAAGAGCAGAAAAAAATAATTTCTTATGTCCTAAGGTTCTGGAGTATCAGTTTACACCAGAGTTTACATTAAAGTTATCAGATAAATGTTGCTACAGATTAAAAAAAGAAGTTGCTTCAAAATGGGAAAAAGAAAATAATCGTACAATCTGTATTACAGGAATGAGAACGGCAGAGGGCGGTTATAGAAATTATCAATCCAATTGCATAGTTTTTGACGGAAAAAGCCTTAAAAAGTTTCACCCATTAAAACCGTGTACAGATGATTTTGTAGAAACTTTTTTGAAAGAAACAAAATACCCAATTTGCGAACTTTACAAAGAGCCATTTAATTTTAAGAGAACAGGTTGTCTAGGTTGTCCTTTTAATATTGAATTAAAAGCAGAACTTACAAAATTGTTAGAATATTCACCAAAGCAAGCCAAAGCAGCTTATGCAATATGGAAACCTGTTTATGATGAATATGCAAGGTTGAATTATAGAATTGACCACAAACTTTTAGAAAGAATCCAAAAAAGTTAGTAAGGGAAATAACTTAGCTTGTTTCACGCTTTTTGTTTTATCACGTTTTACCTTGCCCATTCGCACCCCCACAAGGGGGGCACTCACGGTCAAGGGCGGGGAAAGGGGCCCAGCTTCTGCGGTTTGGGTTTTTGGCGGTAATTTTTGCGTAGTCGGCTGGTTCAGTGGAGTGCAACACGGTAAAGCGTAACAAAGTATTTTTACGTCCGGCAAGTTTTCTGAGAATAAAAAAAACACGCGTAAT
>DASRMY010000292.1:0-4067 GCA_035647695.1 Treponemataceae bacterium
ATGTAGGCAGTGTATATTAAAAACACTTACATTTGGAATAATGTTAGTCTTGATGGGCTGCTCAAGCACAAAAAATGCGTCTACGAGTGAAATTTCAGATTTTATTACAATATGGAAGACAACAACCGCAAATGAACGTATAACAATTCCTACAAATGCTACAGTAGGCGAGTATAATTATAGTGTTGATTGGGGAGATGCATCTGTAGACACAGAATTAAAAGGAAATGCACAACATGAATACGCTCAAGCTGGAACATATACTATTAAAATTTCAGGGGTCTTTCCTGCTATATATTTTATGGATTTAGCACTTGCCTATGATGGAACCGCCGGTAGCGATGAAAGTTTTATTAAAATATTTTCAATAGAAAATTGGGGAAATATCGAATGGGCAACCATGAGTGGTGCTTTTTTTGGCTGTGCAAATTTGCAAGTAAATGCTCAAGACAGTCCTAATTTGCTAAAAGTTAGAGATATGTCGTATATGTTTTGCTATGCTGAGTCCTTACATGCTGATTTTAACGACTGGAATGTGTCAAACGTACATAATATGTCTGGTTTGTTTTGTTGTGCACAAGCTTTTAATGGCGATATAAGTACGTGGAATGTATCTAAGGTTACCGATATGTCTGGTATGTTTTATGAGGCACGTTCTTTTAATGCAGACATACGCAAATGGAATGTATCTAAGGTTACTACTATGAGAGGTATGTTTAGTTTTGCACGTTCTTTTAACGCAGACATACGTAAATGGAATGTTTCTAAAGTAACAGATACAAGTGCTATGTTTGGCCGAGCAGAATCTTTTGCAAACCATGATTTAAGCACGTGGAATGTACGCAATGTTGTTTCATATGAAAATTTTTTAAGCGATGCTGGCTTAGGCAATACCGAACCAAATTGGCCAAAAAACTAAAACTGGTAAAAAGATAGCCCCCGTTGGTAATAACGGGGGCTTTGATTTTTACATAAAAAGTAATTTTAATCTTATTTAAAAGTTAGGGTACACGTCTACCGTTTGACCACCAACCACACTGTAGTTACTACCAGAAGCCCAGTTTGAATCATTTATTAAAGGTTTAAATGAAACAGTTGCGCCTTCTGCTATATCAGTAAGGGTTACAATCCAAACATTACCATCAGACCAATCTGTTGCAAGACCACTTGTCCATGAAAGAGGATCTGTGTCTCCGCGTACGGTGATAGAATGCCCCATTCCTACGTTGTAATGCACTTTTATAGTAGTTTCTACTGTTATTGGTACAATAGGATCGTCAGGAACTACCGGATCTTCTGGAACAGTCTCTTGGCTTAAGCTAATGCTATACGCTCGGTTTTCATCGTTAAAGCTAACAATATACGTCCCTGTTGCAGCAGCGGTATAAGAGATGTTTTCACCACTAACTTCTGCATAGCCATCGGCATTATTGTCACCCCAGTTAGTTGACCAATCACCATAAGCGTCAAACTTATATGAAATTTCGGTACCGTGCTCAAGGCTTATTTCTGTTGTCCACACATTAGTGTCAGACAGACTCATTGCACCAGCTGCCCACGTATTAAAAGTACCGCGAACATTCATAGACGTATAATTGCTTTCAGGATCAGTAGGTACAATAGGATCGTCAGGAACTACCGGATCTTCTGGAACTACTGGTGTGTTAGAGTCATCATAAAGAACAACAATGCTACCACCAGGAATATAACCTGATAACTGACTACCATTAGATGTGATTGTCGCATTAGCTGTAGCTTTATTAGTATACGTGCCAGCAGCAAGATTAGTAGTAGAAGTAATGTTTTTTCCACCGCCTACGTTTATGATAGCAGTACCAATTGTACCACGGTCAATAATTAAAACGTCGTTTTGTGGATTACGCATATATTCTGATGTGCCTTTCATAGCATTATGAAAGTGGTTTATAGCAATAATATCAGCATCTTTCCATAGTTCTTCGGCAGGACGATCAAAAATACGAGGAACAACACCAGCGCGGGCAATAAGTATAGCTGAAGTCATTTTTCTAGTGTAATAGCTCAAGGTTCTAGTTTCGTTGTGCTCGTACGTGTCATGGTTTTCAGCATATACCATAGAAACATATGGAGATAATTCAGAATCTTTATGTATAATAGTACTAATACCAGTTAAATTTTTGCTATTAACAGCATTGTTAACAGTCCAAATATATCCATGTGCAGTAATATCAAAATAATTTGTATATGCCTCGTGATTATCGCCATCATCTGGTAAAACTTCACCAACGAGATATAAATTATCTTTGTTGTTTAAAGCACCTAAAATACTATCCCAAAAATTACCAGACCAGGATTTGTATGCATCTTCTCCAATATTTGTTTCTATGTGTTTGGCAGCATCAAATCTAAACCCATCAGCTCCAGCAGCAACACATTTGTTTAAGAATCCAATAATTACATTTTGAACATCAGGATGTTGGGTGTTTAAGTCAGGTAAATTACCTAAATTTTGTTGAGTTATATTCCAGCGACTGGCATAATTAGTACATGTGCCTTTGTTATGATACCAATCTGATTTTTTTAGATACTTGTCAATAGCATCAGACCAATTACCATCGGTTCCGTTGTCAGCAACATGGTTAATTACCGCATCTACAATAATTTTAATACCGTAATTTTCAGCTTCAGCGCAAAGACTAACAAAATCTTCGTAAGAGCCTAACTGATAGTTACCAATATCAAAGTTACACGGTTGATATAAAAGCCACCATTCACCGTCTTCTTTTGTACGTTGTACAGGTGATGTTTGAATAGATTTGTATCCTGCAGCAGAAATTTCTGGTAATGCGGCTTTAATTTGGTTAAATGGCCACATATACGCATGCAACATAACACCAGGATCAGCTGTGGTTGTCCCACTTTCGACAGATCGACTAATTTGTGCGTTGTTATCAGCTGCCATTTTTTGTGTTACAGCACTTGAATCACAAGCTACAAATAGACTGGTTAAAACCAGGACTAGTAATAAAATAAAATTACTTTTTTTCATGTTTCCTCCTTAATTGAAACAATCAAAATCAAAGTGCTCTTAGTATATTTTTACTAAAACACCGTATTATGATTACTTTAATTGTAAGGCCTGTTTTTATGATATGTCAAGAAAAATTTACAACGGAATGTTTTGCGCGGACATTTAATTTTGACAATCCGCATAAATTTATAAAGTGTAGATTAATACTTGACGCTCAATTTTACTTATGATATTATTGTTCAATATTAGAACATTAGATACAACTGTTACTAGCATGTTTCGGCTGCAGTGTATGGCGGTATTGTCCTTTCACCCACCTTTTGTGAGCATTACCCAATGCCAATGGATAAAATTTCTTTAAAATCTGCTTTTAGGGTAAATAAACTAACATGAATGAGTCAGATATAACAGTACTCTCACATATTAATAAAACTCTTGAGCATAATCCACATGCTCGTCAGCGCGAAATTGCACAACATAGTAATTTGTCGTTAGGAATGACCAATGCTATTTTAAAACGCTTTGTCGAAAAGGGCTGGATTTGTCTTAAAAAATTAAACTCACGAACCATGCAGTATATTGTCACTCCAGAAGGTCTTGCAGTTGTTTCGAAACGCAGTTATAAATATTTTAAACGTACTTTTTCTGTAGTACAAACCTATAAAGATAAGATACAAAACATACTAATAGATGCAAAAACTAAAGGGATAAAAAAAGTCATCCTTGTAGGTGATAGCGACCTGCAATTTGTAATAGAATGGGCATGCAATAAGCATGGTGTAGTACTTGGTAAACAAAAAAAAATAACTAAAACTACTAACCCAGACACCTTAGTATTTGTAGGTGAAGCAACCGATACTGTACAGGCAGCGGGCACTGTTGTTAAGTTAATTGATTTAATTGGTGTAGAAGTTTAAGTATAAGAGAAATAATATAAATTGAATATCAATTCAAGATATATGTTTAACGTTAAAAATTTACAGGAAAAACTGTGTGGTTTATTTCCTTTAAACGTTTAGGATAGTATTCTTGAATGTTTTTCTGGATTGATTTATAT
>DASRMY010000293.1:0-2511 GCA_035647695.1 Treponemataceae bacterium
AGATGTAGAAGAATACAAAAAAAAGCTTATTCAATATGAAAGAATTTTTGGATTTCATCCTTCTTGTTATATTGTCAAACCCTCCGATGGTGCTCATATTGTTGATTTTTAAAAACATTACAGTTAGTATGAACAAGCAAAGGTAGGGGATAATGCGCATATTATTGGTTAATGATGATGGAATAAATGAAAAAGGTTTGCAGGTATTAGTAGACGTTTTTGAAGAGCACCATGAGGTATGGGTTATTGCGCCTGACAAAAATCGTTCTGGCGTTTCTCATGGCATTACCATGCATTCTCCTCATCATTTACATCAAATTGCCAAAAAAAAATTTAGTTATACTGGTTTGCCTGTAGATTGTACTGTTGCAGGTTGTAATGGAGCATTAGGTTTTACACCAGACATAGTGCTTTCCGGTATTAATAAAGGCGCTAACATTGGTACAGATATAGTATATTCGGGGACGGCAGCAGCTGCCAGACAAGCTTCGTTGTATAATATACCGGGTATTGCGGTAAGTCTTGAAAGTAAAAGTAATAGATGGAATTATAAGCCTCTTGCCGAATTTGTCCTAGATAATTTACAATTATTGATTTCCTTGTGTGAAAAAAACATGTTTTTAAATATAAATGCGATAGACTTAGACGTAGATCAAAACTATAAGGGAGTAAAATATACCATTCCTTCTGAACGAGAGTATGGTGATAAACTTGTGTTGTATACCGCTCCAAATGAAGATACATATACTTTTTTTAAGGGTGGCAATGTAAAAACTAAGCCCGGAAAGACAACAGATTTTTCTGCAGTTGAAGATGGGTATATTTCTATAAGTCGAGTTCTTGCACAGCCAGTGGCCAATAATGTAGATACGGTGCCTGTTTTTACACTACGGGGGTAATTTAAATATGGCAGATACCTTACAGAAAGGAATCCATCTTTATAAAAACAACAAATTTCGTGAGTCACTTACCGTTTTGCTTTCTTTACAACCGCCTGAAAATGATGTAGATGCTCTTGAGATAGCATATTATACAGGCTTATCTTATGCGCAACTACAACGGTATGATGATGCGTTATTGTATCTTGAGCAATTTGTAACATCAACTGATGATGAGCAGCGATTAGAACAATGTAGATTAAGTTTAGCTATTATTTATAGCATAACAGGCCGCAAACGTCTTGCTGAGTTAGAAATAAAAGAGTTGGTTGAAAACGGATATGATTCCTGTGAAGTTTATTGTGCTCGAGCTTTTATAAACTGGGAACAGGGAAATATACAAGATGCTATTGATGATTATGAAAAAGCTCTTGAGCTTAATTCTGATAGTCCAACTGCATTAAATGGTTTGGGGTATGTATTAGCTTGTCAAGACCGAGATCTAACACGCGCTCTGTCTCTTTGTAAACGCGCTGTTGATATTTTACCAGATTCAGCAGCTTGTTTAGATTCTTTGGGATGGGTCTATTATAAACTTGGTTTAAATAAAGAAGCCAAAATATATATAACAAGAGCTCGTTCGTTTAATTCTCACAATAAAGAAATAGCCGAGCATTATGCTTTAGTTTTAGAACAGGAGAGCATGTAGGTGATAATTAAAAAATATATATGTAAAAAAATAGTGTTTGCTTTTTTTGCACTTTCTATTATTTCACTTTTTGCTCAAAATCCGTCCCCAGCTGATCTTCAGCATGCGGATGATGATTTTCGTCGTGGGGTTCAGTCCTATTATAAGGGTGCGTATAATGATGCGGTATTACTTTTTGAAAATGCATTTTCGTATGCACCTAATCAAAACCGTATATTAGATTGGCTGGGAAAAGCCTATTATCGTTCTGGGATAGAAGGAACAGCCTTGCAACAGTGGCAATATGCGGCAGATGCAGGTTATGGCGGGCTTTTACTTCAAAATCGAATTAATATAATTTCTAATCGTCGTCTTGGTAAAATAGAAGCCGAACAAACTACTAGTTTTGTTGAAGCAGGTAGTTTTCCTGGTTATGTAAATGAACATGTGTATTTTAGTCAGCCGATTTCTGTTTTGCCGCTCTCTGATGGAACAAGCTGGGTGGTTGCATATGGTTCTAACGAACTAGTTAAAATAGATGTAAACGGGCAAATTACCACTCGTGTACGCGGCACTCTTGCAGGTTTTGATCGTCCAATGGATATTATTAAAATGAATGATGGACGACTGCTTGTTAGTGAGTATGCGGGGGATCGTATTTCTGTTTTAGATAAAAAAGGTACACATATTAGCTCCTTTGGTACAAAGGGATGTCAAGAAGGTTGTCTTTTAGGGCCTCAATATATTGCACTTGATTCTAACGAAAATATTTTTGTAAGTAATTTTGGTAATGGACGCATAGATGTTTTTGCTTCTGGAAAGGCTGCAAACACATCTATGGGAGGTTTTTTGTTTTCTTTTGGTACATTTATATCTCCTAGTGGAATAGCAATAATAGATGATATTGTATATGTTGCCGATATAGTTAGTGGTTCAATATATATA
>DASRMY010000294.1:0-2061 GCA_035647695.1 Treponemataceae bacterium
TGCTTAACTTTGAGGTAGTTACAACTGTAATTACAAACTTAAACATTACTGGTCATGCAACAAAACAAAGGTACTAAAAAAATAGGCACGATAAAAGAGAGTTCGGAAAAAAATGCGTACACCATTTTTCACACATTAAACAAAATGAAAATATCTCGGATAGGACAGTTTTTTAATAGCGTAAAACGATGTGGAGTAGATGTGTCTGATATCTTGATGCTTTTGCTAATGATGCCATTTTATCATATCAAGAGTGTACCCCTATTGGTAAAATCCGGTATCTCTGAAATGCAAGATGTGGAATGCAGCAATAGTGTTTTTTATGATTTGAAGAATAATCCTAAAATTAATTGGCGTTCATTACTTTACCTAGTTGCGGTACGGTTCAACAAGCTTTCACAGGAGATGAACCCAGAAGCAGCTACTAAAGTTCGCACATTTATTGCCGATGATAGTCCCCTGCCAAAAAGTGGTATCAAAACAGAACTTGTTAGTGGTATGCATGATTATGTAAGTTGCAGCTATATTTTTGGATATAAAATTCTCGTATTGGGCTATTGGGACGCTCTAAGCTTCTATCCGCTTGATTTCTCGTTGCATCGTGAAAAAGGTAACCGCATATATAAAGCAAAACAACGCTTGGAAACCGCAAACAAACGATTAAGAGTTCAACGCAAAGAAGTGAACAAAATAGAAAGAGAATTGATCACAGCCCGACAAACATTCAAATTGATCAAAAAAAGAAACAAACACAAACAAACTAAAAGCGCAACCAAACAAATAGAACAAGCTGCCAATGCAGTAAAACCTAAAGCAAACAAGCTAAAAAAGTCAAAGGCAAAATATACAGAACTAGAAAACAAAGCAATAGAATTACGTTTAGAATTAAAAGAAACTAGGCGCAAGCATCCGGATTATGGTTTGACAAAAAAGCAAATGGAGCAACAATTCAAAAAACATCGTGATCCACAAACCCCTGGCAAAGAAAGGGAAGCAGAGGTCGATATTAAGAAAACAACCAATATGATGACCATGTTAAAGCGTGCTGTTAGACGCGGTTTCCAGGCTGATTATCTCCTTACAGACAGTTGGTTCTTTAATATGGAACTGGTCAAGTTAATTTCTAAACTTAATAAAAAATGTTCTATCAATTTGTTGTCGATGGCCAAGATTGGCATAACTAATTATAACTTGGTTTCGAATAATAGGACGTATAACGCCGCTGAGTTATTAGTAAAATTTGAGCGCAAAGCCATTACCGCACGTTCACATAATTCAAAATATATTAAAGTACCGGTTACTTATGGAGGTGTTCGCATAAATCTTTTCTTTGTGAAGATGGGAAAATCCACAAGTTGGAAATTGCTGGCAACGACTGATTTATCCATTAACTTTCGAAAGTTAATGGACGTTTATCAGATTCGTTGGTCTATCGAAATTTTCTTTCGCGAAAGTAAACAGTATCTCAGCCTGGGTAAATGTAAGTCTACCAGCTTTGATGCTCAAATTGCAGATGCTACCATAAGCCTGACGCAATATACCTTGCTGGCATTTCATCAGCGAATGTGTGATTATAGTTCTTTTGATGGAATATTTAGTGCGGCATTAGAAGATGCAATGCAACATAATATCGCAGCCAAACTTCAAGAAATGTTCTGGGTGGTTTTAGAAGTATTTTGCGATTTTACTGGTGTTGACATTTTTGATTTTACCGAAACGTTGATCAGAAATGAAGATACATATTTGAAACTGCAACAACTCAATCCTATTTTCAATGAAAGTTTGCATAAAAATCGAGTCGCATAAAAATAAAAGATGTAATACTTGTTGTAACACACTGTTATACAGACAAGTACAAGGCGAAATAACCTCAAAAGCTGAAAAATATAAATTATACTATGCTGATTAACAGGTTTTTATGAAGTCCAAAGTAATAGTCAAATAACTGTTCCAATAAAAATGTATAAAATGAAGCAGATACGTAAGTTTTTTCATCCAAATATGGACTGTTTTTTGTGAGGGGTCTTTTTTATTCAGTTTAATGATTTAACTTTGTGTATG